>NZ_JAIWOI010000336.1 GCF_020217005.1 Rheinheimera sp.
CTTCATTTCGGCCGCTTTAAGTTCGCCGTGTTTTACCATATCTTCCAGCACACCAGTGCGGATAAAACCTATATCCATTTGCTGGCTTTTCACTGCGGCTATCACGGCCTGCTCTGACGCCAGATGATGCAGCAGATCCGGTGCTGGCTGAATATCCAGTTGCTGCAGCTCTTTCATTTGCGCCACATAACCCAGCAAAGAGTAGGGACCCGCAGTTGCAATACTGGCTTTAGTAAGTGTACTTAAGTCACAGACAGGGTTATCCGCCAGGCAAAAAATAACGCCTCCAGCCAAATCAAACTGGCCTTTTTCTGTCAGCATCACCTGGCTAAGCAGAGGTGGCGGAATATCACCTTTGGTTTTCAGCAGCAAATAATGATAGGGATCGGTCAGCAGAAAATCGGTTTTACTCTGAATATCAATCAGATCCAGATTAGAAGGTTCGATAAGCACCAACTCAACCTGGTCCGGAGCCATTTGACTGGTTAAAAACTCCTGAAGGCCAACATAATCCGGGGCGCTCTGATAATGATCATCGTGTACTAAAATGCCAAAACGTACCGCAGTATTTGACGCTTTAGTCCAGCCGCAATAAATCAACAACAAACAAAACAACAACTTTTTCATAAGCTCAGCACCAATTGCCGCAGGGCTGTGGCATTCAATACATGGGTAAAATCAACAGCAGAAACTGCAGCAGCCGGCATAAAAGTGCTGAGTTTGCGCATGGCATTGGGCAGCACGTCCGAGCCTGACAGCAGTGTCATATTTTGCATAGGGCTTGGGTACTGCACACTGGCGAAATAATTTTGGGTTTCGGTTAAGGTCAGATTACGCCACAGCGCTGTGCGTCTGATACTGTCGCCGGAAAATAAGCGGAGTTGTTGCAGTCCAAGATAGTAGCTATTTAACAACCGGGCCGGAATATTGTTTAGCCAGTCAATGCGGTCTGTCCGCACCGCCAGCACCTGAAACATCAGGGGCGGGCACTGACTGCTGTCAAACAGCCTTACAGCGCCAGCGCGTTCAATATAGTGAGATACAGGAGGAGTGTTGATAGCGGCGTCAATCTGGCTTTCTTGCCAGGCCATCATCTGTTTTAGTTGAGGCAGATACGCTACTTCAACCTCCTGACGATCCAGGCCGGTCTTATGCAGATAATGCTCCAGCAAAAGTTCAGTGGCTGGCCTGGACTCCAGTGCTATCACTTTGCCTTTCAGTTGGGCCGGAGTATGCAGTTCAGGTTTGGATAATAAGACATTAGCGCCACAGGATCGGGCCAGTACCAACACTACTTGCAGTGGAATACCGGCAGCCAGGCAAGTCAGTACTTCATCCAACGCTAAAGTTGCAGCATCCAGTTCACCAGACAACATAGCGCTCACCACAGCTTCGGAAGACTGGCTGGTGCGCAGCATTACATCTGTTGGCAATAAATTAAAGTGTTCACTGAGATAAAAAGCTTCATGGCCCGGGTGCTGATACACGCCAAGGCTAAAAGCTTTAGTTCTGCCGCAGGCAGTTACCGCAGACACGAGCAAAGGGCTAGCCACGCACAGCTGTAAAAACTGTCGGCGTGTTAACCCAAATGAGTTCCCCATAATAATGTGCAATCCTTGCAACTCAATGGTTGCCAATTCAAATCCAGCCGAATAACAGACATCCCTTGTTCCTTAGGCATCAGGCTGGGTGGAACTTATTCCTCTATTGTCCTGTCGTGCATAAACAATACTGCTTAAACACAACACTGTGATAAATAGCACCGCATTGGCGGGTGCCTGTAAATTGAAATCCACCAGGTTATGGATCAGCATATGAACAATAGCAATAGAACAGCCGAAAGCTATCCCTCTGCTGAGTTTATTCTGCTTTAACCTCATGGTTTGCAAATTTAGCCACAAGCTCCATAACAACCAGAGCCCAAGTAATAATGTCACTGGCACACCCAGTTCTATCGCAAACTGCAGGTATTCATTGTGTGCGTGGTCGTATAAAGCCGAGTAGTGATTAGGCTGATAACCCGGAAACACAGTATAAAATGTGCCACCTCCATGACCAAACCAGGGCGCGTCAGCCACTATAGGCAGACTGTCGCGTACCACTTCATCACGGGTTTCTGCTGAAAACGACGTTTCCTCGTAGCGCTGTTGCAGCTTCTCAATACCAAAAATAGAACCTACAGCGATCATATCCAGCACAAAAATACTGATCACCAACGGCTTTAGCAGGGCAGGTTTGTTTTTATAAAACCAGAGGGCATACAAAGATATCGCCAGTAGCGCGGTGAAAAAGGCAGCATTGCCCATGCGGGAACGGCTTAAAATCAGGCCAATCATCATAATCACCAGAGCCAGACGCAGTAATATCTTGGTGCTAAGCATAGATTCCAGCACAGTACGGCTGAAGTTACGCCAGTTCCACTGCATAGCCCGGCTGGATAATTCAGCCATTAAGAGGCCGACACCCAAAGCCAGAGTCATAGCCAGGTAGTTGGCAAAATGATTTTGATACACAAAAGAACCACGGGCTCTGTTGCCCTCAGCTACGCCAAAAATAGGGGATAATTCAGCGCCTTGTAAATTCAGAATAGAGCCATAACTGGCTTGAAATACGCCGCTGGCAATAATGACGTAACACAACAGCTTCAAATGGCTGTCAGTGCGGAAATAGCTGCTAATCACCCAGGCGAATAAACCATAACATAAGGTTTTCACCCAAAGAATTTCGGTTTGATTTGGGTCCACAGTGCTCAGCCAGGACACAGGAGACCAGAGTTGCGCACTGAGAACCGCCAGCACAGCGACAAAAGGAACTAAACAAAGTTGCTGCCAGGACCCGGCAAACCAGGGGGTGCGGCCACGAAATACAGAAACTAAATGCAGGCTAAAAATGAGAAGGATCAACAATTCCAGAATAGCCCAGGCCCAGGGTCTGTTGCTGGCCAGTGGAATAGGGCACCACACTAAGGTGAAACAACACAAGGCACGGATGAGAGAAAACAGATATTGTCGTGTAGCCATCAGGGAGCGCTTTCCATATCGCACCAATACCAAATATGTATCAGAGTAGAAAATACTAAGGGCCTTGCGGCCCTCATCTGTCCATCGTCCTTAAAGTTACCGCTTTGTTGGCTTAGCCATCTCGCCGTAACTTCAAGTCACCTGGATATATCACTTAACAATTTCAGTGATTAGTTGCCTGAAGCAGAACCACCGCCACCACCAGAACCGCCACCGATGCTACCACCAGTGCCTGGAGCGCCTACATTACCAGTACCAGTGTCGCCACCTGCGCCAGCGCCAGCACCAGGACCTGCAGCAGTTTGACCGCCAGTCGCAGCAGTTACCGCAGATACGTTAGCACCTGTAGCAGCAGCGATAGCAACGATAGTATCAGCAGGTACACCAGCAGCAACAGCAGCAGTAGCAACAGCGGCAACAGCTGAGTCACCTAAAGTAGCAGCAGCTTCCATTGCAGCTTCTACTAAAGCTTGTTTAGCTTCAGGAGTTGTTGCAGCAGCGATTAAAGCTTGCAGTTCAGCTTCGATAGTTTCGGCAGCAGCAGCTTCTGCAGCTTCTTCAGACATACCCTCTGACTGATACTGAGCTACTAAAGTCGCATATTGAGCAACTACAGCGTCAACTGCTGCAGTTTCTTGCGCCATAGCAGTGGCGCTGAACAATGATGCAGCTAATACCGCTGCAGCAAGAGTGTTCATTTTTTTCATATCTGACATCCTTTTTGATTAATTTCTAGGCGAATGCGCTAATTCTAGGTTAATGAACGGCTGTGTCAAGACAGTTTTTTTCACTTGTGCATTAACCTTCTGTGGCGCAAGCAGCCAATTGCCCTGTACCGCGTTCACTCCTGCAGCAAAACAATTGTCCATTATTTGTTCACATTCAACATGAGGCGCCAGAACTTTGATCCCTATGCCATGGCTGATTTGACATAAGGTCTTGATAAAGAACTGGTTATCCTGTTCGTTAAGTGCTGTCACATAAGCACCGTCAATTTTCACATAGTCAACATTCAGACCTTGCAAATATTTGAAGGTGGTCATGCTAGAACCAAAACGCTCAATACAAATTTTGCATTTATTGCGCTTAATAATATTCATCAGTGCCTTGGTTTCGTCTGGCGCACGCAAAATAGAGTACTCAGACACCTCAAACACCAGACGAACTTTGCCAGCCAGTAATTGCAGCTCTTTATCCAGCCACTGCAAAAACGACGCTGAACTGACCGCACCCTGCGACAAGTTAATCGCATAAGTGTGGCCAGGTTCATTCTGCACTTGCTGCAGAATAAAATGTATAACCTGCTGATCCAGTTGTAGTGACAAACCCTGTTGTTCAGCCATGGCATAAGTTTCGGCAGTCGACAGCTGTGAATGCAGGTAATAAAAGCGCACAAAGGTTTCAATGTACTCAACAGACTTGTCGCCGTTAATCACAGGCTGAGCCCATAACTCAAAATGCTGATTCTGGATCAGGTCTTTAATCACAGCATGCCATGCCATGCGGCCTTCAGGTTTAATCAGCATGCTTTCATCTTTCACCAGCAACGGCAGGTCTGGCTGTTGTGCGCGCTGAATAATGGCGCTGTCTAAAGTAGAAAGGCAGTGGTGCAAATTATCTTCAGGTTCCACTTCCATTAAAGCCACTGACGCAAAACCATGAGGATAAAACACACTGTCCAGTAACTTTAACTTAGTACTTAACTGCTGCACCTGCTGTTCCAATACCTCTGAGCTGGCGTGGCTTAAAAAGATAAAATCACTGCCTCCTAACCGGAACAGCTGGTTATTGGTCATTTCTTCCAGCGTTTCTTTAAATTCTTTAACCGCCAGCAAAATATATTGATCAGCCGCTTCGAAGCCCTGGCGTTGATGCACTTCAGTCAGTGAATGCAAACTCATCATGCCAATATGCAAGCGTAAATCATGGGCCTTTTGTTCGGTTTTTTCGGCGGCAAACCGCTGCTCCAGCAATCTTCTGTTGCCAAGGCCAGTCAGCATGTCAGTAAATACTTTTACTTTCAGTTCATCCGCCTGCAGGCTTAATGATTTAAAACTGCGCTGAATATTAGCCACCATCGCATTCATGGCTTTTACCACTGAGCGCAAGTCTGTGGTAAAGGGCAGTTTTTCCTGCTGTAAAAAGTTCTTTTTACCTACTTCCTGGGCTTGCAGTTCAATACGGCGTAATGGGCTTAACACAGCAATCACAATCAGCTGGATAAAAAGCGCACTAAACAAAGTGATCACCGCAATGCTGTAAAAACTTTGTCTGGCTTGTTGCCATAAGGTTTTATAAGCGATGCCGGGGTTAGACTGAATAGACAACACACCAGCCACCATCCAGCCGTTATTCACTTCGCTGCTTTCGAAAGGTGGCGACAGAGGAAACAGCGCCACAAACCACTCCGGCACTTCGTCGTATTCAATAGGATTGCTGCGCTTAATTTTTACTTCGCCTTTAGCGGTTTTGAATTCCAGCTCGGCGTAATAGCCTGAATCAAAAATAGCGCTGACCATAGTCTGAGCTATTACCAGATCCGGGTCGTCCATGTAAGCCGACATCGACAAACCTAAGCTGGTTGCTGCGTCCTGCGCATGCGACTTCATCTGAGTATTCAGATAACTTTGAGTGCTTTGTACTGAAATGTACAAACTAAAAGAAAAGGTAAATAAGGCGACCAGCACTATTAATAAGTGCAGTTGAGTCCTTAACGAAATACCTGGGAGTTTCCTCCACCATTTATGAGCCATAACAGTTACATTCCCTTTTCAATTCTGTTTAGCAAATCTTGCCAGTTCGAACCGCCTGTTTTGCCTTCGACTTTACGGCCTAAACCTTGTGCTTTTGCCAGCCATAAGCCTTCTGCATTAAAGCCATAAATAGGCTTAAGGTCCGGTCTGCGGGTGGCAGGCTGAACTTTTTTAATCAAATTGTCCAGAACCAAAGGCACAGAATCCTCAGTTTCCATATAAATAAGCACCATGTGTGGCTCATTTACCGACATAGCCCTGACATACATGATCCGTAATTGACTGTCCGGAACACCCATGGCTCGCAGGGAGACATATTTTGCTATTGCGTAATCTTCACAGTCGCCGGCTGCAGTGCCAAGCGACTCCACCGGAGTCGCCCAATAATCGGCCTGGCCCCAATGTTTTTGGTCAGACTCGTAACGGATCTGATCATTAAAAAACTTATTTACTTTATTTACCCGCACCCAGTCAGACTCTGACTTACCTTCCTCGAGCAAATCCCGCCACAACTCTACTCTTTCCAAAGCTGCATCGCCGTACTGAGAGCGAATGGTCTCCAGCATCTCTGGTTTGAACACTGGCAGCACATAGCTGGCATTGCTAAATACAGATATGGAAAGAGACAGTAGTGCTACAACAGCGTATTTGCGTAGCATAAACCTCCCGGCACCACCTGAAGTGCATCTGACATTAGCATTCAATCAGGCACCTTCCATGACATAGTATTCCATTTAACCGACACCTATGGCGAGCTAAAAAGAAGCTTTGTGTTAAGAGACCCGGATTTGGTTGAAAAAGATACATTAATTTGCCACTTTCTGCCTGACTTGCCAAGGTGCAGGACAATGAATAATCAGCAGCCGGAGCTAATGCATTAATTTGGGGCGGTAATGCACCACTATAGCCCAAGGCCTCGGAGCGAACTCAGGTAAAATAATACAGTATTTATCATACTTATCATATTTATCAAATGTCATCTATCAAATTTAATGTTTTTTACTGGCACAAGTTATGCTTTGCTTTGTAAATAGCCGCTTGCTGTTGTATAGTCGTGCGCGTTTTTTCACTTTAATGTCACACTGTGCGCTTAAAGTGAAGCAGCGTATTTTTCATCCTGTTTAGGGATGATGCACTAAAGGCGAGGGACGGCCTTTGCTGAGTAGTTGAGCGAATAAACCAGGTTTGAATACAACTTTTTTGATTCGGCATTACTTTCTGGCACAACAAATAGCCACAAAGCAAAGCGCAGCGCTCGTGCACAAGCCTAGCGATCTGGCATTAGTAAAGAGGGATTTTAATATGCAAGCACCAGACATTCGTAAAGTAACCAGAGCTGTTATACCTGTAGCAGGCCTTGGTACCCGCATGTTACCAGCCACTAAAGCTATTCCAAAAGAAATGCTGCCGGTAGTGGACAAACCTCTGATCCAGTATGTGATCGAAGAAGCTGCAGCTGCAGGCCTTACCGAAATAGTGCTGGTCACCCACAGCAGTAAAAATTCCATCGAAAACCATTTTGACACCAGCTTCGAATTAGAAACCCAGCTGGAAAAACGGGTAAAACGCTCATTGCTGGACGAAGTACGTTGTATAAACCCAAAACACGTGACTGTAATTTCTGTGCGCCAGCATCAGGCACTGGGCCTGGGCCATGCCATTTTGTGTGCTGCGCCAGTGGTTGGCAAAGAACCTTTTGCCGTGTTATTGCCAGACGTATTAATAGACAAATACCGCAGCAATTTAAAACAAGATAACTTAAAAGCCATGATTCAACGCTACGAACAAACGGGCGCCAGTCAGGTGATGGTAGAGCCGGTGCCTAAAGAGTTAGTCAGCAGTTACGGTATTGTCGATTTAGCGGGCCAGCCGATAGAAGCAGGGCATTCAGTAAACTTAAAAGCCATGGTAGAAAAACCAGAGGCAGACGACGCACCTTCCAATATGGCTATTACTGGCCGCTATGTGTTGTCACCCACAGTAATGGAAATTCTAAGCTTTACCCAACCAGGTGCCGGTGACGAAATACAATTAACAGACGCTTTAGCCCAACTGCTTACCGAAGAAGCCATGGAAGCTTACCGCATAGTAGGACGCAGCCATGACTGCGGCAGCAAGCTGGGCTATTTAGAAGCTATAGTAGATTACGCCTTAAAAGACCCTAAACTAGGCGCCGACTTCGCTGCTTTATTAAAAAAGATGATGGCGGGCACGCCACTTAGTTTGATTGCTTAAGCAAAATATAAAGTAGTAGTGTTGGGGTTATCCCATTGATAAATCGTTGGGGCGGGGTTTCCCCCCGCCCGCAAAAAACATATGAATGAGGTAAACCTCAGCCAAAAATTACCGGTGATGGTTTTATCCCGTCCATAAATTGTAGGGGCGGGTTTTAACCCCGCCCGCAAGACATTAAAAAATACGGCAGGAAAAACCGCCAAACGATAGAAAGGGATTGGGAATGAAGATTAGTATTTTTGGTACAGGTTATGTTGGCCTGGTTACCGGTGCCTGTTTGGCTGACGTAGGCCACGACGTGATCTGTGCCGACGTAAATCAGGCAAAAATTGACGGCTTAAAACAAGGCATCATTCCTATCTACGAACCTGGCCTGGAAAGCGTGGTGAAAACCAACGTCAGCCAGGGCAACCTGCGTTTTACTACTAATGCTGAAGAAGCAGTGCAGCATGCCGAAGTGATTTATATAGCAGTAGGCACACCACCAGACGAAGACGGCTCAGCCGACTTGCAATATGTAATGGCTGTGGGCAAAACCATAGGCCAGCTGATGCAAAGCTACAAAGTGGTTGTAAATAAAAGTACTGTACCAGTAGGCACTGCTGACAAAGTTACGGCTGTTATTCAGCAAACCTTAGCAGAGCGCGGTTTTGCTGCTGAATTTGACGTGGTCTCCAATCCTGAGTTTTTAAAAGAAGGCGCAGCAGTCTCAGACTTTATGCGGCCAGACCGCATAGTCATAGGTACCAGTTCTAAATTTGCCGAAGACATTATGCGTGAGGTATACGCACCTTTTAACCGTAACCATGAAAAAATCATAGTCATGGATGTACGCAGTAGCGAACTGACCAAATACGCGGCTAACTGCATGTTAGCCACCAAAATCAGCTTTATGAACGAAATGGCCAATATAGCCGAGCGGGTAGGGGCTGACATCGAAAACGTGCGCAAGGGCATAGGTTCAGACCCTCGTATCGGTTACCACTTTATTTACGCAGGTTGCGGTTATGGTGGCAGCTGTTTCCCTAAAGACGTGCAGGCATTAGCGCAAACAGCCCGGCAGTTTGGTTATACCCCCGAAATTCTCGATGCAGTAGAAGCAGTCAACTATCGGCAAAAACACAAATTGTTTGAAATGATCTGTAAGCATTACGGAGTATGGGATAAAGCGGAAAAAGGCGAAATCAAAGATATTTTAAAAGGTAAAACCTTTGCCTTGTGGGGCTTGGCTTTTAAGCCTAATACCGACGATATGCGCGAAGCACCAAGCCGAGTGTTGATGGAACAACTTTGGGAAGCAGGGGCTAAAGTACAAGCTTATGATCCTGAAGCTATGGAGGAGACTCAACGAATCTACGGAAGCAGAAATGATCTATACCTTGTTGGTACCAAAGAATCTGCCTTGTCCTCATCTAATGCATTGATCATATGTACAGACTGGAAAAATTTCAAAGCGCCAAACTTCGAAATAATTAGTGACGCATTGCATGACAAGGCTGTGTTTGATGGCAGAAACCTTTACGATACATCGAAGGTTCGCTCATACGGTCTGAATTACTACTGTATTGGAAAATGTAAATCGGAAAGTATGTCTCATGTCTAAAGTTTGCATTTTTTATAGAGTAAAGACGCAGTTTGATAATTTAGGTGATGCGATAATTAATAGGATGCTTATAGAGGCTCTGTCCAAACATGCTGATGAGATAAAGATAGATGCTTCATTAGCTCCTTTGGATTTTAAAGAGCAATTAGGTATTAATAAAAAAAACGGGATTAATCCTAGTTTTTTTTATATAAAAATGATTTTTAAATGTTTAAAAGGGGAAAATATATATTATTTCCTTAATCCAGGCGGGGAACGAGGAGGGATTTCCAATTCTCTATACTTAAAGAAGATGCTTAATAATATTGTGCTAAGCATGTTGAGTTTTATTGGTATTAAATTATGTGTATATGGTGTTTCTTATGAGAGTTTATGTAAGAAGTCAGTGA
>NZ_JAIWOI010000337.1 GCF_020217005.1 Rheinheimera sp.
GTACGTACATTCTGATGACAAAATGGTGGCCACTGTAGGTGTGAGCGACCTGGTGATTGTGAACACCAAAGACGCTATTTTGGTGGCTCATAAAGACTGTACTCAAGACGTAAAACACATAGTGAACCAACTAAAATCGGCTAACAGAACTGAAGTAAACTTCCATCGCGAAGTGTATAGGCCCTGGGGTAAATACGATTCGGTGGACAACGGTCAGCGTTTTCAGGTGAAACGTATTACGGTAAAACCTGGTGCTAAGTTGTCAGTGCAAATGCATCATCACCGCGCTGAGCATTGGATAGTGGTTTCAGGTACGGCACTGGTGACGATTGACGGTAAAGATCAGTATTTGTCAGAGAACCAGTCGGTTTATATTCCTATTACTGCTGTACATGCACTTGAAAACCCAGGCAAAGTGCCGCTGGAACTGATAGAGGTGCAATCAGGCAGTTATTTAGGTGAAGACGATATAGTGCGTTTCTCCGATAAATACGGCCGGGTTTAAAAGGGTTAAACCAGTCAACGGATATCAATAGATTTATCGGCCAAATAGAATGTCGGATTTTGCCTTAAATCCACGGGCGACCATAAAGGTCGCCCCCAGAATCATCCAGTTTTATACGAGCACATAGTAGGAGCGGGGTTCATCCCCGCTCGCACAGAACAAACTAGACATAGTAAATAAAAAATCAACACAACCAGGAGCCAGCATGCTTAATACAAAGGACGTTATAGCCAACAGCGGTATTGCTTTTGGTACCAGCGGGGCCCGTGGTTTAGTTACACAATTTACCTTTGATGTTTGTGCTGCTTTTACTCATGCCTTTGTGGCACAAATGCGACTCGCTTTTAAGTTTGACTCCATAGCCATAGGTATAGACAACAGACCAAGCAGTTTGGCTATGGCACAAGCTTGTGCTGTCGCTGCGCAACAAGCTGGCTTAAAACCGATATTTTATGGGGTATTGCCAACACCAGCTTTGGCTTTTGTTGCAATGCAGCAGGTTATACCAGCCATAATTGTGACAGGTAGCCATATTCCTTTTGATCGAAATGGCTTGAAGTTTTACCGGCCAGACGGCGAAATTAGCAAACAAGATGAGCTTGCTATTATTCACTCCGAAACAGAATTCGAACCTATCACGTCTCTGCAAGCTCTTCAGGTAAATAGCACTGGCGCTGAAGCTTATATCCAGCGTTACACCCAGGTTTTTCCGGCCAATTTATTGGCAGGCAAACGTATAGGTATTTATCAGCATTCAAGCGCTGGCCGCGATTTATATAACCAGCTATTTAGTGCTTTAGGGGCTGAAGTGATAACGTTGGAACGTACCGATCATTTTGTGCCTATAGATACAGAAGCAGTATCTGCTGAAGATAAAGCCAAAGCTAAGTTATGGGCCGCAGAGCATCAGTTGGACGCTATTTTTTCGACAGACGGTGACGGCGACCGACCGCTATTAGCCGACGAACAAGGCAATTGGTTACGTGGCGATGTATTGTGTTTGTTGGCGGCACATCAACTGAAGCTTGAAGCGCTGGCCGTGCCTGTTAGTTGTAATACTGCTATTGAAAGCTCTGGTTTTTTTAAAACTGTAGTACGCACCCGTATTGGTTCGCCTTATGTCATAGCGGCTTTTGATAAGCTGGCGGCAGAATTTAACAGTTACGCAGGTTTTGAAGCCAACGGTGGCTTTTTATTAGGCAGTGACGTTAATGTAGGTGCTGTAAAACTAGCGTCTTTGCCCACCAGAGACGCTGTATTACCAGTTTTAGCTGTTTTGGCTTTGGCAGGGCAGGGAACAGTGTCGTCTTTGCAACATAACTTGCCAGCACGTTTTACGGCAAGTGATCGTATTACTAATTTTGCTACTGCAAAAAGCCAGCAGTTATTAGCCGACGCCGCCGCAGCGCCGGATTTATTTGTGCGGCAATTGGGGTTTGAAGGCGTACAGATCACAGAGCTAAACCAAACCGATGGTTTGCGTATCAGCTTAAGTAATAAGACTATTATTCACTTGAGGCCTTCAGGTAATGCACCCGAATTACGTTGTTATGTGGAATCTGACATTGAAACAGTCGCAGTAACGACGATGAAGCAGTGTTTAAATAAATTGAAAGAAATTAGTACGTAAGCGATATAATGCTTCTTTTGGTAATTAATGCGTTTTTTTGTGCATTAAGGGTGTGGTAAGTTTTTATTTTATATTATATTTGGTTGATGGAGTTAATGTTGGGTTTTATTGCACTAGTTGCTGAGCTCTCTAATAGATATGTTTTTATAGATGGCTATTGACCTTTTGGTGTTTTCATTGCCTGGGCGGTAGATTCCAAATTTTGAGTATAGTTTACTGCACGTCTTCTGTTGATATTGTTGGTTTTCTATTAACATGACATCGTCTTTGAAGATTGTTATATTCTTTTCTTTTTGGTTGACCAGTACTTCAAAGGAGTTATAGTTTTTGAAGTCATGGATAGATAAATTCCCTTCATATTTGTTTCTGTGGTTTCCATTTTCATTATCATCAGAAATACCTTCAAGCAGTTCTATTATGAGCTTTCCGTAATTTAGTTTCATCATTAGAACCGGAGCGGCAGAGCACATGTTGTTACTTGCATGGATTTGAAAAAACGTTTCTCTTTCTGAGCTGAATCCTTCACTAAGATTTATGTCGAATTTTATAACAAAATTTTTATTCTCTTCTAAATTGCCCTCTTGCCTTACTTCTGCTCTCTCCCAATAAGGAGCATTGTGTCGTGGGTCACTATCTGTTGTACATTTTCCAATATCTCCTCTATTCAAAGTGAATATTAACTCAGTTTTTTTTGAATCATCTTTCCATTTTATAGATCTAGTCATTTTTGAAGTGTCTGGCATGCCACAGCTGTCAATTAATGTAACGTTCCAATTCTTTCCTTTATATGAACCGATTGACTCGAACGCGGGGAATAAAAAAAGTATGCAAGTAGTTATTTTAATAATGTAACTGTACTTCCTTGTTTGCATATTAAAATTCTCGCTTTGAATAGTGTGTTTTAGTCTGTTGTTATGAATAACTTGGTGTCTTTTGTTGATTCAATATCCACAAACCGTCTGTCTGTAGGCAAAATATATGTATATTGAGATAAAGATTTCTGACTATGAGCAATAATCTCTATTTATATACGTATTCGTTTTTGTGGTGAATTGCTCTTTTTTTAATCGTAAATAGATGCAGAAAGTTCTAAGTAATTTAAAATCTTGACCAATGGTCATCGCCTGTTTATATGTTGGATAGGAGTTCTTTATCATTTCTTCCAACGCTATAAAGCTCTGTTTTTTTTGGTCGCCATTTAATATCTGCCAATGCTTAGCTGATATAAGTAAAACGCGCAGAAGAACTTCTGGGCTGTAGGGGCCATAAATTCTGCCTTTATCTAATTGTGTAAAGGCTTCGCTGACTCTAAAGTTCACTATACCCAGATAATAAGCATAGTCAGCATAAGCGTTTGGCCAATTAGGTCTTAACTCAATAGCCAGTTTATAAAGCTCATCATTTACCGCAATTTGGTCTGCAGTTTTTAAGCCTTTATACCAGGCCCATTCATTTATTTTGGCCAGGGTTATTAAGTAGTGCGGGTGGTGCGGGTGTAGTTTTACGGCTGTTTCAATGGCATCAGCAGCTTGTTGCCAGCTGTTTAAATCCAGAGTTTCCGGCTTACGTTGCCATAATTCCAGATAATAATTGGCTTTAAAATAGTAAGCGCTGGCCAGGCCTTTGTCTGTTATCGCCAAAGCCAACCAACAACAAGCGGCTAGTAGCAGGGCAGGCAATACTTTATAAAGCCATAACTGGCTTTTAGCTGGCTTGTTTTTTGCCTGCTGGGTGGCTGCTGCCTCTGACCGCGACTGTGCTGAAGATGAAGCTGTTTTAGCCGGCAAATAACACCTCACTGATTTGTTTTGGCATTTGCTGTACCAGTAGTTCGGCATAGTCGGGGCTGACCAGTTCACTGACTTGTTGCGCGGCCTGTTTTAACTTAGGCGGCCGGCGTAACAGGTTATGACTGTCGGTGGCCATGACATGAAATAGTTTTTGCTTTAATAACTGCACAGAAAGCGCTGTGCTGCGTTCGCCCATATCCCCCAGTACTGAGCTGGCGGTCAGCTGAAATAAGCAGTTTAATCTGATAAAAGGTGCCAATTTGGCCGGGTCGCTTTGCACATCTCTGTTGCGTTCAGGGTGGGCTATCATAGGCAAAATGTTTTTACTAATAAGCCATTTCACCAGCTTGTCAGCTCCAGCAGGTATATGGCTATGCGGAAACTCCAGCAGCAACACATTAAAGCCCTGATACTGGCCAATAAAGGGCAACATACCACGTTCGGCCCAGTTGAGAATTTCAGTGGATAAACGTACTTCGGCAGCTGCTGCCAATTGGATCCGCAAGCCTGCTTGTTTACTGGCTGCCTGCAGGTCAAATAAGCCTTGCTGAATAATGCTGCTGGTATTGTCAAAATGGCCAGGATTGATATGAGGCGTAATGACCATATGGCTGATGCCTTCCTGCTCTGCTATACGCAGCAGAGCAAGGGCTTCGTCCATATCGCGAGCGCCATCGTCTATGCCAGGGATGATATGGCAGTGAAGATCAAACATTTTTTTCCCGTCGTCCTTGCCGCCGCAGCCGCGTTGTCTGCACTCATCATTTTATCTCAGCCCAATCACATAGGTAACTATGCTCATGGGGACTCACTCATTTGACGCCTTGCTACAACACCAATGACTTAGGGAAAACTAAATTGCCCGTCGTCCTTGCCGCCGCAGCCGCGTTGTCTGCACTCATTCGCCCCAATCGCATAGGTAACTATGCTCATGGGGACTCACTCATTTGACGCCTTGCTGCAACACCAATGACTTAGGGAAAACTAAATTGCCCGTCGTCCTTGCCGCCGCAGCCGCGTTGTCTGCACTCATTCGCCCCAATCGCATAGGCAACTATGCTCATGGGGACTCACTCATTTGACGCCTTGCTGCAACACCAATGACTTAGGGAAAAACTAAACACCCAAATCCTGTTGCAGCAGGTACTTAGTTAGCTCTCGTTACTGCTGTAGTAGTGGTAGTAACCATACTGGCCATAATCGCCATAGGCTTGCGCTACTTTTTTCATATCCACTTTATTTAATACTACACCATACAGGTTGTTCTCCGCCTGCAGTAACTTAGCCACACCACTGCGTATAGCGCCGCCTCTGGTATGGTCTGCTGATACTACATACACCACAGCGTCCATTTGTTTAGCAACAATTAATGGGTCGCTGACCGCCTGCACTGGTGGCGTGTCCACAATAATGCGGTCGAATCTTAACGCCAGTTCTGCTAATACTTCGCTAAACTTGTCGGACGCTAATAACTCCAGCGGGTTAGGTGGTACATTACCAGCTGCTAATAAGCTAATGCCTGAAGCTTCGTCTACTAACAAACAGTCATCTATTTGCTCACGGCCAGCAATAATATTGGCTAAACCAGGCTGATAAGCTGGCAAACCAAAGCGTTTGGCCAGGGTAGGGCGGCGCATATCGGCGTCTATTAACAGTACTTTTTCCATTTGGCCAAAAGCAAAGGCTATATTGGCTGCAACTGTCGATTTACCTTCGCCCGGCACTGAAGAGGTGACTTCAATAGTTTTTAAACTACGGTCCAGCGCCAATAAAGTTAAGCTGGTGCGAATACTGCGTACCGACTCGGCATATTGTTTATGTTGGTCGCTAAAAAAGGTATGAACGGGCAAATCCACCGTCTTTTTATGCGGAATAGCAGGAATAAAACCTAAAGAACGCTGGGCTAATAAGCTTTCTATTTCCTGTGGCGACTTAATGGTGTCGTTTAATGCGTCCAGCACAAAAGCCAGCATCACACCAAAACCTAAAGTAGCGATAAATGCCAAAATAACAATCAGCTTACGTTTCGGCGCTACAGGCTCAGTAGCAGCTACCGCTCTGTCGGTAAAACGGGCAATGGCCGAGTCAAAGTCGCTGGTCACTTCAGTTTCTTTTTGGCGTGATAAAAAGGTATCAAACAACTGCTTATTAGTTGCGACTTCACGTTGCAGGCGCTGATAAGTGGTTTCTTTAATACTTACGTCCTGGTATTGGGTTTTGGCTTTGGCTATTTCTGACTCTAACGAATTCACCGTTTCCTGGATGGTTTGAGCTTCGTTTTCTATACCAGCAATCAGTTTTTTAATTTGGTTACGCAGGTTGTCCTGCACCGCGGTTAACTCACTTTGCGCTGCTATTAATTTAGGGTGTTTAGCACCATAAATTTTAGAAAGCTCAGACACCCGCCTTTCTGTCAGCACTTGTTGTGCTTTTACGTCTTGCACCCCTTTATGGGCGGTAATTTCTGGCAGGCTTTCTAATCGTTCAATTTTGTCGGTGCCATATTGTTTAATTACCCGCATAAAACCGTCGACCTGGGCTTTACGGGAACGGGCTTCTGTTAAAGCTTCAGATAAACGTTCCAGCTCTTTGGCACCTAAACCGCGCACACCTTCCACGTCTATTAAGCCTTCTTTTTCACGATAGGCTTGTAAGCGGGCTTCAGAATCGTCCAGCTGGGCTCTTAATTCACCTAAACGGCCACCTAACCAGCTAGCGGCTTTTTGGGTAATACCTAACTTGGCCTCTAACTGGCTTTCTATATAGGTATCAGCCACTGCATTGGCTATATCTGCCGCTAGCTGTGGGCTATAGGTTTGAAAGCTTATATTCACTAGCTGGGTTTTGCGTATAGGGGTAATAGTAAGTCTTTCCTGAAATTCAGTAATTAAATCTTCCCGGGCTTTGTGGGCCAGTTCTGCTTCTGTAAGCTCACTTTCAGGTAAAGGTAAAAACGGCAATACATCCCTTAGTCTGGTGATTAAACCTGGTTTTACTTCAAAGTCGGGGTGATTGGTTAAATCCATACGCTCTACCACGGTTTGGGCAATAGAACGGGATTTTAAAATTTCAAACTGGGTTAAATAATATTCTTGTTGGCTGGAGTTCATGCCATACACTTCTTCAATAGACACAGCTTTAGCTTGCTGCGATTCTATGAGTAAAGTGGCGGTAGCCGAATACTGCGAGCGGATATTTAATACCACCAGCACAGTAATTAAAGTGACCAAAATAGCCAGGCCAAAAATACGCCACTTATGAATATTAATTACGCTTAAGTATTTACGTAAGTCTATAACGTCCTGCTGTGGTGCAGGGCTTACCATTAAATCCGTTACTGCCATATTTAAAAGAATCTCTGTTCTATGGTAATGGTGTCGCCAGCATTCACTCTGGAGTTCAGATCAGCGTTTAACGCCTGGCTTTTATTGCCTTCACGATAAATAAATATTTTTTCTTTAGAGGCGCGCTCAGTTAAACCACCAGCCAATGCTATAGCCTGGTTCACTGTCATACCTGGTTTATAAGGGTAACCACCAGATTGTTTTACTTCGCCATTAATAAAAAACGGCCTGTACTCTACCATGCCCACAAATACATTAGGCTCGACAAAGTAATCACCTTTTAAGCCGTCATAAATACGGTTTTCCAGCTGCTTAATGGTTAAGCCTTTGGCCATAATTTCGCCAAGAAAAGGGTAGTTAATTTTGCCGCTGTCGGTCAGCTGAGTTTCTATTTTCAGCTCTTCTTCGCCGTATACCTGAATAATAATTTTGTCGCCCGGCCCTAATAAATAGCCACCCTCGTCCTGAGCATGCACCCAGGATGACCAGCTGATACAAAGGGCAACAAACAGCACTACGAATTGTTGCATGAGGTTTTGCCTAAAGTTTGTTAATACTGTTAATTCGAACTAAAACCTGTGGACATAAAGGGCCCAACTTAAAACTACAAAAGCGCAACTGCATTCATATGCAGCTGCGCTTGCAGCTAAACCACAACCAGCTTAGAGCGAAATATCAAAGACTATACCTGTGATATTACGGTCAAACTCTATACCTGGCACAGACGAAGTTTTGTCTGTCACTGTGGTAAATAAGCTAACGTCAACAAAACGGCGGAACGCATATTTCACGCTGGCTGTGTAGGAGTCGTTTTCATCTTTACGCACTAAACCTACGTAGTCTTCTTCCATTCTGTTGTACGACAGGTTGGTTTGTACTGTTTCGCTCCAGTTATGGTTCCAGCCCACTACATAAGTAGTTTCTTTAATGTAATCGCCACCCTGCAGCGGGTCTTTGGCTTTACGGCCAGTACCAACATTAAATACGCTGTAGGACAAAGGCGACCAATTAGCGTTCACTGTCCAGGCTACACCGCTGAAGTCTTCACGGGCGTTGTCGTCAAAGTTCTTTTTCTGGTAACCAATTTTGGCTTCACCTGAAGTTAAAGCACTGATTTGCCACTCGGCACCCACTTTCACGTTCGTGTCTTTGCTATCGCGTGGCGCTGTAGGGTCAACAAAGTCGTAACTTACATCTTCAACGCTGCTCTCCAATACGGCAGAAATGCCAGCTGCGGTGTCGTAGTAAAAATTCACACCACCCAATAACGAATCGTAGTCACGGAACTGCGTCACTTCGCGTTGGTTCATATAGGCTTTATTAAAGTACTTAGCACCAACACGAACACGGGCAGGGGCCGCTTTAGCGCCGTATTCATAGTAGCTGGATACAGTTTGGCTGTTATAACGGGTAGGCTCGTTTTGGTTGTTACTTAAGCCTTCAGTGATACCTGTACCCCTGTCTTCATGGCTCCAGATTAAATCTGCTTTGGCATTAAATTTGCCTTGTTCAGACAGTTGGGTGTCAAACAGCGCACCCAGCAGAGTATCGGTGAAGTTGTCATCACTACTGTCAAAATAGGTGCCGTTGGCAACAGCGGCTGTTAATTCAGTTTTGCTGACACCATCGTCCAATACAGCTCTGAGCGAAGGCTGTACTGTCAGAATCCAGCTGTCAATTTCATTGGCGCTGGTGCTTGCTACGTTGTCGTCGTGTTTTAAACCTGTGGTCAGTAAAGGCGTAATATCAAAGCCTGACCCGGTCTGAAAAGACTGAGGTTCAACAGCAAACACCTGTGTGCTGGCACATGCCAATGCCACCATAACAGCTAACTTGGATTTCATAAATTTTCCCTTTTTAGTAAACATTTTTTCCAGTAAAACCACGGAAAAAGGTTAAGAATACAATTTTGGCGTCCCACCAGAGCGACCAGTTTTTAATGTAATTCAGGTCGTACTCTATGCGTTTTTCCATTTTTTCTAACGAATCAGTTTCACCACGCCAGCCGTTGATTTGTGCCCATCCGGTAATGCCTGGTTTCACTTTATGCCGCAGCATGTAAAAGGCCACTAACTTACGATACTGTTCGTTGTGAGCTACCGCATGAGGGCGGGGGCCAACAACAGACATGTCGCCTTTTAATACATTGATAAACTGTGGCAATTCGTCCAGTGATGTGCGTCGCAGCACTGCACCTAAAGGTGTGACCCGGGCATCGTTTTTGGTGGCTTGCACCACAGTGCTGCCGTTGTCCTGTACTGTCATGCTACGAAACTTATAGACCTTGATCGGCTTGCCGTCCAATCCGTACCTATCCTGCTTAAATAGCACTGGGCCACGGCTGGTAAGCTTGATAGCCGCAGCTATCACCAACATTGGAACAGCAAGTAAAACTAATGCGATAGAGCTGACCACTATGTCAAAAGAACGCTTCAGCCAGTCTCTGGCGCCGTAGTAAGGCGACTCGAATACACTTAAGGTTTCGACACTGCCAATGTTGCCTAATCTGGCATGCATCAGGTTATACAGCAGTAAGTCTGGCACTATGTGTACGTCGACCGTAGTGTCACCTAAGCGTTGAATAATTTCAGCAATACGTTTGTCGGCTGACAAAGGCAAAGTGATATACAGCTTGTCAAACTCACCTTCTCTGGCCAATTCAACACATTCATTAATTTTACCCTGCAGCATGCTGGCACATTCAGCTAAGCGTTCTGGTAAACGGTCGTCG
>NZ_JAIWOI010000338.1 GCF_020217005.1 Rheinheimera sp.
TAGATGCCATGAAAGGTTAAACCCAGTTCTGGTTTACTGGCGATTTCATGCATTAATCTTTTGGCGTTGGCTGTGCAACCAATAATGGCTACTTTTTTGTTGCTGAAGCCTTTTTTATGCAGCGTGTTTTTGACCATACGGCCAGCAATGCGCCAGGTGGATGTGAAGCAAAATGCCAGACTAAACCAACCTACACAAACTACCCTGGAATAGGTAGCGGTAGTTTTTAAGGCAAAGGTGATCAACAACATCAGGCTAAAGGCCAAAAATAAGCATAAAGCCACAAAGAGTATGTTTTGTGTAAAAGAGTCTACCCGCCACGAACGGTACAGCTGCACCGACTCTGCCGAATATAGGTACACTGCCATTACAGTGAAGTACAACATAATGTAGCCCGTAGTCACCACCTGACCATAAAGTTTAAGGCTTAGGTACAACGCAGCGCCTATGGCTATTATGTCAAAAAGTCTGTTGAGGAAGCTGAACCCTGTATCGTCAGCTTTAAAACTTGTGTGTGTGTTCATAGTTACATCCTGTTAACTAAGGGGCGCAAGAACATTGCCGCTCAGATTTTACACAGCAAAAAAACTAAAACAATGAAAAAATTTGCTTTAATTTTCTCACTCGCCTTGGACTGTAGCCACTTTTTGTGACAACGACCTTACACAGGTATAACGAGATCTGGCACATATTCAAACGGATGAATTTTATTAAACTATTATCGGTTTTGCAATTTTTGCAGTTTTTATAAGCGAATTTATTTTGATTTTGGCTTTTTTTGTTTGATTTTTAACGGTTTTTTTCATTTCCCTTTAATCTGGAAAATGCTGCTTTTTTAACAAATTGGACTGTTATAGATAAAAATTTACCATCTATAGACTGCTCAGGAACTGTTCGTTTTGCTTAGCGAAAGGTGAAAATCTTTCAGAAAAAAATTTTAAAAAGCCAGAAATTTATTTTCAAAAAAATTTGCTAAGTGGGCATGGCGCTTCACATTTTAGCAAAATAAGGTACTGGAAAAATGAGTTCTGACCCAGACGCTGTGGTCTTTGCCGCTGAATGGTTTCCGTTAGTCGTTCTTTCTGTACAAATGGGGGCAGAGCACATAGTTAACTTTTAACAATGTGCTCTGCCCCCATTTTGGTTAGCGCTTATTTGCTTAGCGCGTAGCGGCTTTCATGCTGCTAACGAAGTTGAACAACTGCTGTTTGAGTTGCTCTGGCTCTGCCTGATATTTTTCGATGATTTGCACTATGGCGGAACCCGAAATGGCACCAGCAGCTCCGCTTGCTATCGCTGCTTTCACGTGCTCAGGTTTGGAGATGCCAAAACCAAGCAAAGTTGGCGCTGCATTGTACTCTTTCAGCTGATTAATCAGCGTGCTGGCCGGCATAGCGGCCTGAGTTTCAGTGCCAGTGACACCGGCTCTACTCAGTAAATAAGTGTAACCACGGCCATAAGAGGCCAGCTCACGTAAGCTGTCGTCTGTGATGTTTGGCGGTGCTATGAAAATAGGCGCTATGTCATGCTTCAGTGCGGCGTTTCTGAATAACTTGCTTTCGTGCAGTGGCACATCGGCAATCAGAATAGAGTCGACACCTGCTTGCTGCGCTTGCTGGTAGAAGTTGTCTATGCCTTTGGCCATCACCAGGTTGCTGTACAGCAATAAGCCAATAGGGATGTCTTTGTTGTAATGACGAATGCGGCCAATTAATTCAAAACACTGGGCTGGAGTGACACCTGCCGCTAAAGCACGGATATTGGCGTTTTGGATCACCGGGCCGTCTGCTATGGGGTCTGAGAATGGAATGCCCAGCTCCAGCGCGTCTGCGCCTGCGTCTATCAGGGTTTTGATAATGTCGAATGACAACTCAAGACCAGGATCGCCCATAGTCACGAAAGGGACAAAAGCGCCTTGTTTGGCTGCGGCAAGGCGGCTGAATAACTGCTGATAACGTTGCATAAAAATCTCCTTAGCTGCGCGTGGCCATGTTGTTTGGCTGGATATGGGCTTCGCCTATGATCGAATACACGTGGTTTAAGTCTTTGTCACCACGGCCGGATAAGTTGACTAACAGCACCAAAGGTTCTGTGGTGGCAGCAGCCATTTTTAGCGCATGAGCTAAAGCGTGCGAGCTTTCCAGTGCCGGGATAATACCTTCAGATTTGGCCAGATGCTGGAAAGCAGCCAAGGCTTCATCGTCGTTAATAGCCACATATTCAGCGCGGCCTATGCTTTGCAGATAAGTGTGTTGTGGGCCAACGGCCGGATAATCTAAACCAGCTGAAACCGAATAAGACTCTTCGATCTGGCCGTCCTGAGTTTGCATAATGGCGGTGTAAGCGCCGTGCAGAATACCAAAGCTGCCTGTACTTAATGCTGCACCATGTTGATGAGTGTCGATGCCCATACCACCTGGCTCTATGCCAATTAAGCGCACGCCTTCTTCTTTGATGAAATCGGCGAACATGCCAATAGCGTTTGAACCACCACCCACACAAGCCAGCACTGCGTCTGGTAATTTACCTTCGGCTTCGAGGATTTGTTGTTTGGCTTCTTCACCAATCATTTTCTGGAACTCACGCACTATAGTCGGGAAGGGGTGAGGGCCAGCTGCTGTTCCTAATAAATAGTGGCTGGTGGCATAACTGCCGGACCAGTCGCGCATGGCTTCGTTGACGGCATCTTTTAAGGTGCCGGACCCTGCGGTGACAGGGATCACAGTAGCGCCCATCAGTTTCATGCGGAATACGTTAGGTTGCTGACGTTCTATGTCTTTGGCACCCATGTAAATTTTGCAGTTCAGCCCCAACAAAGCACAGGCCAGCGCTGTAGCTACACCATGTTGGCCAGCGCCAGTTTCGGCAATGATGTCTTTTTTACCCATACGTTTTGCCAACAAAGCCTGACCTAGTACCTGGTTGGTTTTATGAGCGCCACCGTGTAATAAGTCTTCACGTTTTAAGTAAATTTTTGCCAGCGGGTTAGGTGATACATTACGGCATAAGGTTAAAGGCGTAGGGCGGCCGGCGTAGTCTTTTAACAGCGCCTGAAATTCAGCGATAAAGGCCGGATCTTGCTGAGCGTCGACAAAAGCCTGCTCCAGTTGCACTAGCGCAGGGACCAGCAATTCAGGCACAAACATGCCACCAAAATCGCCAAAATATGGGTTTAAATTTAATTTAGTCATGACTGAATTCTCTGATGTTCACAAAAGCGTGTTGAATTTTGCCCGCATCTTTGATGCCGGGAGCGGATTCGAGGCCTGAATTAAGATCAACGGCCAAAACCTGATGTTTCAGTGCTGCAACGACATTGTCCGGATTTAAACCTCCAGCCAACATCACTTTTTTATTCAGCAGTTGTTCGTCCAGTATTTGCCAGTCAAATTGTTGGCCTGTACCACCAGCCTGAGTGGGGTGGTAGGCGTCGAGCAAATAGCGGTCGGCGTAACGACTGAGTTCCGGCAATTTGTCCTGAATACGGTAGGCTTTCCAGATTTCGGTATTTTTTGGTAACAAAGGCCGCAGTTTTTGCAGATACAAGTCGGACTCTTCACCATGCAACTGCACTGCAGCCAGTGGTAAAGTCTGTGCCATAGCGGCCACTGTCTCTACAGCTTCATCAACAAAAACCCCAACATAATGCAGAGCCGGAGCGCCTTGTTGCACTGCTTTGGCTTGCTCTGTTGTGACATGGCGTGGTGATTTGGGATAAAAAATTAAACCACCAAAATAAGCGCCATTGGCATAAGCTGCTGCGCTGTCTTCAGCCCGGGTTAAACCACAGACCTTATGTTCACCACGAATTAGTGAACGGCAAGCGTTGGCTAAATCCTGCTGCGCCATTAAGGAGCTGCCCACTAAGTAGGCGTCCGCGACTTTGGCCAGTTGCCTGACTTGCTGCGAGCTGTAAATGCCGGATTCGGATACGACAGTGATACCTTCCGGGATCAAACGGGCCAGGCGGAAACTGGTGTCTAAGTTGGTATCTAAAGTGCGCAAGTCGCGGTTATTGATACCAATCAGCTCCGCCCCTAAAGCCACAGCACGCAGGGTTTCTGCTTCGTTGCTGACCTCAGTTAAGATGGTCAGGTTTAGGCTTTTCGCTACCTGCGCCAGCTCCAGATACTCCAGATCACTTAACACGGACAACATCAGCAGTACGGCGTCACTGCCCTGTAAACGGCCGAGATAAATCTGATAGGGGTCGATAATAAAGTCTTTATGCAGCAACGGCTGATTGACCCTTGCGCGCACTTTGGCCAGGTAGTCGTAACTGCCCTGGAAAAACTTTTCGTCTGTCAGTACAGAGATACAGTCAGCGTACTGGCCATAAGCGGTGCAAATTTCCTCTAAATCAAAAGGGCTACGGATTAAGCCTTTAGAGGGTGACGCCTTTTTGCATTCCAGAATAAAACGTGGCCCTTTTTGCTGTAGCGCTTTTAAGAAATTACGCTGGCTGGGTTGCACCAGCTCCTGAAACTGCGCCAGTGGCAGCTTTTGCTTGCGCTCTGCCACTTCCAGTTTTTTATGGTCGATAATAGTGGTTAACACATTAGCCATGACTAAGTTCCCTTAACTGCGTCAATGTCGAAACGGCCTGTCCTGAAGCTAAGTGCTGCAGCACAGATTGCGTAAGCTGTTTTAAATCAGAACCCTGACCTGCAATATGCAGCATTGCTGCTACGTTGGCTGCAACCGCCTGATTGTGAGCGGTTTTACCTGAACCCTGTAAAATCGCCAGAGTGGCAGCTGCGTTGTCGGCCGGACTGCCGCCTGTGAGTTCGCTCAGGCTGATGTGCGGTAAACCAAAATCAGCAGGAGTCAGTTCAAAGTGTTCAACGGTTCCGGTTGCAGTAACTGCACTGACCTGGGTAACCCCATGCAAAGCTATTTCGTCACAACCACTGCCATGCACAACCCAGGCTGCTTTTACGCCCAGTTGTTGCAGTGCTTGCGCCATCACAGGGGTTAAAGCCGGATCGTAAACGCCAAGTAACTGGTATTCGGGCTTGGCCGGGTTAATCAGCGGCCCCAATAAGTTAAAAATGGTGCGGCTTTTCAGCGCTGTACGCACGGGCATCGCATGCTTAATGCCCGCATGATACAAAGGTGCAAACAAAAAGCTGCTATTGCTTTGGCTTAAAGCCCTGGCTGCAGTGTGCGGGCTCATTTGAATATTGATGCCCAGTTGTTCCAGTAAGTCGGCTGAACCGGACTGAGAGGATACGCTTCTGTTGCCATGTTTGGCCACTGGCAAACCCATGCTGGCCGCAACCAGCGCTGCGGTGCTGGAAATGTTGATGGTGTTGGAGCCGTCTCCGCCTGTACCACAACAGTCTATAGTACCAACGACTGCAGCTGGAAATTCGCTGGCTGCAGCACGCATGGCCGCCGCAGCGCCAGCAATTTCTTCCGCTGTTTCGCCACGCATTTTCAGCGCTACCAACAGTGCGGTCAGCAACACAGGGTCGACTTCACCTTTGACTACGGCGCTAAAAAAGCTATGGCTTTGCTCAAAAGATAAGGCTTCGCCTCTTAAGCTTTGTTGCACCAACGCTAAAATTGTCTGGCTCATACCGATGCTCCCTGACTTTTCATTAAGTAATCCAGACTCTGTTTCAGCAAAGGCTTGCCTAAAGTGGTCAGGATAGACTCAGGGTGGAATTGATAACCCAAAGCTTTATGCTCTTCGTGCACTATGGCCATGGGAATATGCTGATAGGCTGCTATCACTTGTAACGAAGCTGGAACTTCGGTTGCCATTAACGAGTGATAACGGGCCACAGGGAACTGTTTAGGCAAAGCGCCAAATACAGCGTGGTCGCTCAGTTCAATGATGGAGGTTTTACCATGCACAGTTTCTCCGGCACGACCAACTACACCGCCATAATGTTCCACCAGTGCCTGATGACCCAGACAAATGCCGAGCATAGGAAATTTACCGGCACAAAGCGAAATCAGTTCAGGCATAGAGCCCGCCTGAGCGGGGGCGCCAGGGCCTGGCGATAACAGCAGCACTACAGGTTGTTGTTCCTGCTGCATTTTTTCAAAGATATAAGCCGCAGGCACCGTATTGCGATACAGCTTTAAACTAAAACCTAACTGGGCGACTTCGTCCACCAGGTTGTAGCTGAAGGAATCTAAATTGTCTAACAGATAGACCACGCTCATACCGATACTCCTTGTTTAACCGCCTGGCCTGCAGATTGAATAGCATTAATCACAGCCTGAGCTTTGCTGCGGGTTTCGTCGGCTTCGGCTTGCGCCACGCTGTCGTACACTACGCCAGCGCCGGCCTGAATATAGGCAGTGCCGTTTTGTACATATGCAGAACGGATCACTATGCAGCTGTCAAAGTCGCCATTGCCCGCTAAATACCCTACAGCGCCACCATAGCTGCCACGGCGTTTTTTCTCGACACCACGGATCAGTTCTGCCGCCCGCACTTTAGGCGCGCCGACCAGGGTGCCCATATTCATGCAGGCCTGATAGGCATGCAAAGCGTCTAATTCTGGTTTTAAGGTGCCAACCACGCGGGAGACTAAATGCATGACATAAGAGTAACGGTCGACTTTCAGCAGTTCTTTGACATAACGACTGCCAGGCACGCTGATACGGGCTACGTCGTTTCGGGCCAAGTCGACCAACATTAAATGTTCGGCTTTTTCTTTTTCGTCCTGGCGCAGTTCCAGTTCGATGCGGCTGTCGAGGTCGCGATCTATAGTGCCATTGGCGGCAAAACCACGGCGGCGGGTGCCGGCAATAGGGTAAATTTCCACTTGTGCTGTGCTGGCTTCGTATTTCAGCGCTGACTCAGGGGAAGCGCCAAACAGACTGAAGTTTCTGTCCTGCAGGTAAAACATATAAGGGCTTGGATTTTGTTGTTTCAGTTTGGCGTAAGCGGCTTGTGGATCAGGGCAGGGCAGGCTGAAACAACGGGATGGCACCACCTGGAATACATCTCCAGCCACTATGTTTTGCTTCAGCATTTCGACTTGGGCGATAAAGTCGGCGTCACTGATGTCGACTTTCACTTCGGCTTTGGCTGCTGGTTCTGTGGTCAGGGTTGTGGTCTCTGCTGCCTGCTGTAACAACTGCTGTAGTTCAGATAAACGCTGGCCAATGACAAAATACTGCTGCTGGGCTTGAGCACCACAAAATACATTACCAATCAGCCTGCTATTGCCTGCCTGATGATCGACCACCAACAAGGTTTCTGCCAGATAAAACAGATAGTCAGGGCACTGGTTTTCAGCTGTTGGCACTTGAGGTAAAGCTTCGACCATGGCCACTAAGTCGTAACCTATAACACCACCTAAAAAGATGGCCAAAGGCTCGTCGCTGTTATTCTGCAGTTGTTGTTGTAATAAACGTAATACGGTCAGCGAGTTTGGCAGTAATAAACGGCTTTCTTCATCCAGCAAAGGGTCTGCCGGAGCAAAGTCTGCAGTCAGTTGTTGGCCTGTTAATTCCAGCGTGGCTTTGCCTTGCAGCAAAGACGCCAGATAAGGCAACAGAGTTTTGCCGTTGTCGGTTAAGGCTTCCACCCGAACCTGCAGTGCATTGCATTCAATCCGCAAAGCGGCGTCAATTAACATCAGGCTTTTTAAACTGTTTTTGCTGTCAATTTCAGCTGATTCCAGTAACAACGCCATTTGCCCCTGGTTGGTTAAGGCTCTGAAACTTTGCAGCGGATCGGGCTGAATGCTGAGCCTTTGGCTGAAGCTGGCCACTTGTCCTGTGGTGGTGGTAATTTGCTGTAAATTCATCGCTAATCCTAAATTCTTCGTATAAAAATCGTCAGAAACTACTTTGTACTACCCTAAGCGTCGGCCCAAATAAAAAGCCCGCATCAAGCGGGCTTTTTGGCTGTATTCGGACAATAGTGGTCCGGCCCGCTAAACAGGAAGTCGCCACCAGTGCCAAGGTGTTACTTGAGAATTCATCATTGTTTTTCCTGCTGTTAAATTTTTACTAGCCCAATTAATGCAAAAGGCCCGCATCTTACGAAACGGGCCTGGTTTTATAGCGAATACAACGCCTCCACACGCCCGTTAAGGAGTATGCCACCACCAAATGTGAGTTTGAGTTGTTGTCTGAAATTGCATTGGCTATAAATCCGTTGTTAGTAAGTCGCTCTGACTTAAGTCACTTTGAAAACGCCTCTATAAAACCCTGAAATCAAATGGCCGTCAAGCCTTGTTTGGCTATAAGTCCAAAAAAATACGTATAAGCGGATAGATGGCTACAGTAATTCAGACTTCGGCTTAGAATAAACTCAAGCTTAGGCAGGGCTTTTTATGGCACAATGACGGCCACTTTGTCAGGTAGCCCGCTATGAAAATTGATTTACACAGCCACACATATTGCTCAGATGGTGTTTTAAGCCCCACCGAACTGGTAGAGCGTGCCGTCAGCAAAGGAGTGGATGTGCTTGCCATTACCGACCACGACACCATAGCAGGTTTAGCCGAAGCCCAGGTGGCTATTGCCGAAAAGCAGCTGCCTTTGACTTTGATCCCCGGAGTGGAGATATCCACCAGTTGGTATGAGTTTGAAATTCATATAGTGGGTTTGCAGATCAATACCCAATGTCCGGTGTTTTTACAGCATTTAGCCTCGCAGCAACAGCGCAGGGTTGAGCGGGCCGAAGAAATGGCGCGCCGCTTAGAGAAAAACAAAATACCGGACGTGCTGGAAAACGTATTAAAAATTGCCAATGGTGCTGCCTTAACCCGCACTCATTTTGCACGTTATTTGGTGCAGATTGGTAAAGCCAGCTCAATGAATACCGTATTTAAAAAGTATTTAAGCCGCGGTAATACAGGCTATGTGCCGAATAATTGGGTGCCTATGCAAGAGGCAGTGCAGTGGATTTTAGCTGCAGGTGGTATTCCTGTGCTGGCGCACCCTTTGAAGTACAAGCTGAATGGCCGTTGGTTGACCCGTTTAGCCGAAGAGTTTGCCGCAGCGGGCGGTAAAGCCATGGAAGTCGCCTCAGCCCAAATGACGCCGGTGCAAAAACGTCAGGTCTGGATGCTGTGCCAGAAATTTGCTTTAACAGCCTCTGCCGGTTCTGATTTTCATCAGGAAACGCCCTGGAACGAATTGGGTCGACAGTTGTATTTTACTGATGATGTCATTCCTGTATGGCAGGACTGGCTATTGCCAGAACCCAAGCCAGCCCAGCTTTCATCTTGATTTTTAACAAATTTATTGCTATTGCTTAAAGATACTTTAGCGACAAGTGCAGGGAAGAAGAAGAGTTTATGAGCCAGTTTTTTTATGTTCACCCTGACAATCCACAGCAACGTTTAATTAAGCAGGCTGTGCATATTATCAAACAAGGTGGGGTAGTGATTTACCCTACAGATTCAGGTTATGCACTGGGTTGCCACATTGGCGACAAGGCGGCTATGGAGCGTATTTTGCAAATTCGCCAGATCAGCTCTGAACACCACTTCACCCTGATGTGCCGCGATTTATCTGAGTTGTCTGTGTATGCCAAAGTGGAAAACACAGCTTTTCGTCTAATCAAAAATCATACGCCTGGTGCTTACACTTTTATTTTAAAAGGCACCAAAGAAGTACCTAAGCGTTTGCTCAATGAAAAGAAAAAGACCGTAGGCTTGCGTATTCCGGAAAATAAAGTAGCGCTGGCTTTGCTGGAAGAGCTGGGTGAACCTTTGATGTCGAGCTCTTTGGTATTACCAGGCAATGACTTTGCCGAGTCTGACCCGGAAGAGATGCGTGACCAGTTGGAGCGTCAGGTGGATGTGATACTGCACGGCGGTATCATTGCCGAAAACCACACTACAGTGATTGATTTGTCAGAAGATTTTCCGGTGCTGGTGCGGCAGGGAGCAGGCGATAGCAGTGCTTTTGTTTAAGCCCTTCGTACTTCAGACTGTGGTTTTGTTGATAGGACGCACAGTGCATGTCTGAGCCAGTTGCCGACAGCTTTGCCAGTCTGACGATACAACAACCTTTACCGCTGGCTTTTGTCCGCGGTGAAGCTGTGCTGGATAAGCCGGAAGATTTGTATATTCCGCCTGAAGCGCTGTCGGTATTGCTGGAAAGTTTTGAAGGCCCGCTGGATTTTCTGCTGTATTTAATTCGCCGTCACCGCTTTGATATTGTCGATTTGCCGATCAATGAAATTACCCTGCAGTACATGGAATACATTGATTTAATGCAGGATATGAACTTTGAACTGGCGGCTGAATATTTGTTGATGGCCGCTATGTTGGCCGAAATCAAATCGCGTTTATTGCTGCCGCAGCATGATCATAAGTCGGATGAAGAAGTGGATCCGCGTGCTGATTTAGTCCGGCGGTTGCAGGAATACGAAATTATCCGCAAAGCGGCTACTGATATGGATTTATTGCCACGCCAGGAGCGGGATTATTTCCCAGCCAAAGCTGGCCTGGATGATAACTTTGAGCCTTATGTCATTTTGCCCGAAGTGTCGTTGCAGGAAATTTTGCTGGCACTCAAAGACATCGCCAAACGCGCCAAAGATTTTCAACATCACCAGATCAAAAAAGAGCATTTATCTACCCGGGAACGCATGAGTAAAATTCTGGAGTTGCTGCGTGGGCGCACAGACTACCTTGAGTTTGCCGAATGTTTTGAATTGGCCGAAGGCCGACAGGGTGTGGTTGTCAGCTTTTTAGCTATTTTAGAGCTGGTGAAAGAGAAGTTAATTCAGGTCATCCAGATCGAAGCTTATGGTCAGATCCACGTCAAGTTGGCATAATATGCCCTTCGTAATTGAAGCCGCAGCGGCGTTGACTTTGTATTCTCAGTCCTGGTTTGATGAGGCGGGCGCGGATAAACCACGCCCCTACAGGTCGCCGCGCTGCAGCTGCGATGATTTTGGGCATAATAACCGGCGTATTTGAAGCTACAGCGGCGTTGACTCAACTCTTTCGCCCCAATCACATAGTCTACTATGCTCATGGGGACTCTATCGTTGGTCGCCTTGCTGTATCATCAACTACTTGGTTATTCACAGCTATTACAGACAGATAACAAGGAGAGGGAATGGCGAAAAAAATTAACGAGCAACAACTGCTGCAGTTAGTCGAAGCCGCTATTTTTGCCTCTGAAAAACCTTTGTCTGTGAATGACTTGCAAAGCACTGTGCTGGAAAGTTTTGATCTAAGCCGTAAAAGGCTGCAACAGGCTTTAAGTCAGCTGCAACAGGATTATTTGGGCCGTGGTATACAACTGATTGAAACTGCCTCTGGCTTTCGCTTTCAGACTCGTGCTGATTTGAGTGAATACCTGGCTTTGCTTTGGCCTGAACGTTCACCACGTTACTCCCGTGCTGTACTGGAGACTTTGGCGCTTATTGCCTATCGTCAGCCTATCACCCGTGGTGAAATTGAAGAAGTGCGGGGCGTGACTGTCAGCAGTCAGATTATGCGAACGCTGCTCGACCGGGGTTGGGTCAAAGTAGTAGGGCATAAAGAAGTACCGGGGCGTCCTGGTTTGTATGCCACGACACCGACATTTTTAGATTATTTTGGCTTAAAGGATTTAAGCGATTTACCTGCTCTGGCTGAGTTTCAGGCAACGCCGGATTTTTTTAACCCAGTCGTGATGACTGAAGAGATACATTAAATCATGAGTGAAAAACTACAGAAAGTGCTGGCGCGATCCGGTGTTGGATCCCGCCGCGAGATGGAAGAATACATCAGTGCTGGACGTGTGACTGTGGATGGTAAAGTGGCGCTGTTAGGCGACCGTATCCATGCCAACCAACAAGTGCGGGTCGATGGTCATCCGGTGAAAATTGCCGCTGAAGCGGAGCAGGTGTGCCGGGTTATTGCCTATCACAAACCTGAGGGCGAAATTTGTTCGCGCACCGACCCTGAAGGTCGTCCTACCGTATTTGACCGCCTGCCAAAAATTAAAGATTCACGTTGGATTGCGATAGGCCGTTTAGATATCAATACCAGCGGTTTATTGCTGTTTACCACAGATGGTGAGCTGGCGAATCGTTTAATGCATCCAAAGTTTGAAGTTGAACGTGAATACGCAGTACGGGTATTTGGTGACGTCAACGATGCAATGATCCAAAAACTGCGCACTGGTGTTGAGCTGGAAGACGGTAAAGCCAACTTTAAAAAAGTGAAGTCTATGGGCGGCGAAGGTATTAACCGCTGGTTCCATGTGGTGCTGACTGAAGGCCGTAACCGCGAAGTTCGCCGGATGTGGGAATCGCAGGGTGCTGTAGTGAGCCGCTTAATTCGTATTCGTTACGGTGATTTATTATTGCCTAAGCATTTACCGGCAGGCGGTTATGCGGAATACCCGCTGGAAGAGGTGAACTACCTGCGTAAGCTGGTACAGATGCCGGCTGAGACGGAAAGCTTAATGAAACCCGAAGACCGTGACGAACGTCGCCGTCGTATGGCTGGTATTAAACGTGCGGTACGTAAGCATCAGATCATGGTGCAGTCCGGCGTGAAACCTGAAGTGGTGAAGGCTGAAAAAGCCGCTGCTGCTGAAAAAGCCAAAGCGAAAAAGCCAAAACAAACTCAGAAAAAACGTACCCGCATTTAACTCTAAAAATGGGGTCAGATCACATTAGTTACGCATAACTAATGTGATCTGACCCCATTTTTATGAACTAAATTTCACCTGAATTCATTCAGTTAGCATTAATTTAGCTGGTCGGACATCAAAATGACATTTTGGGGCGTCTAACTTGGTAGATAAATGAAATGTAAGGGCCTGAGGAGAACTGCGATGAATGTACTTGAGCTTAAACTAGGCATGGTCTGTCAGACCAAAAAAGGTATAGGTGTGGTTAGCTGGATTGATGCTCAGGACAGAGCTGTGTATTTGTCAGATCTGGATAATAAAGAGAAACACATAGCTGTTTCTTTTGATGATTTACAGGACGAACCCCAGTTACATCAGAAAGGTGATATTTACTACTGATGGTTCATACCACTTGAATCGCCAAAGCCCGCTTTTATAGCGGGCTTTTTGCTTAGGTTGGAGCTGCTATACAGGTCTCTTTGGAATTGATACTGTAGTTCCATCAATGCTTCAGAGGTAAATCGATGAAAACCATAGGTTTAATAGGTGGAATGAGCTGGGAGTCCACTATTCCTTATTACCGTCAGATCAATCAGCGCATTAAACAGCAATTGGGTGGCCTGCACAGCGCTAAAATTATCTTATACAGTGTGGATTTTGCCGAAATAGAAGCATTGCAGCGTAGTGGCGACTGGAGTAAAGCCGGCGAGTTACTGGCGGATGCGGCAGTTAAATTACAAACTGCAGGGGCCGATTGCCTGGTGCTTTGCACTAACACTATGCACAAAGTGGCTGCAGCCATTGAAGCCGCTGTGGCTATTCCGCTGTTGCATATTGCCGACGCCACGGCTGAAGCTATTCAAAGTGCGGGTCTCAGAAAAGTGGCTTTATTAGGCACCCGTTTTACTATGGAGCAGGATTTTTACAAACAACGCCTGATGGATGGTTATGGTTTAGAAGTGCTGGTGCCGGACGAAGAAGGCAGAACGCTGGTGCATAATGTGATTTATCAGGAGTTGTGTCTGGGGCTGGTCAACCAAGAGTCAAAGCGGCAGTATCAAGGGGTTATGGCCGCTCTGGTGGCGCAAGGTGCAGAGGCTATTATTTTAGGCTGCACTGAAATAGGCTTATTGGTAAGCGCTGAAGATTGCACCGTGCCTTTATTTGATACCACAGCCTTACATGCGCAAAAAGCTGCCGAATGGGCTCTGCAATAGAAGGATTGATGATGTTGTATTTATACCTTGAAGTAGACTTATCAGACGATGATGCTGATTTAGAGGAAGTTGCGCGGGACTGTGGTCATACACTGAGTCACCCGCAACTTTCAGACTGGGATTTGTTAGGTGTGACTGACTGGCATGGTCATGCTTGTCTGGAGTTTCAACTGCAGATGAAAGAGGCCATTGAAGACACTGAGTTACATCAGTTGATTAGTGATATTCAAGTGCAGGTTTCGCATCCTGCAGTTTCTTCCAGCCGCTCAGTACATCTCAGTAAAAATGGGGTCAGATCACATTAGTTACGCATAACTAATGTGATCTGACCCTGAGGGATCCCCACGAATTTCTCATTAAGCAGCCCATCGGACAGCATACTCAGCAGTATGCTGTCTGAAGCGTTCTAT
>NZ_JAIWOI010000370.1 GCF_020217005.1 Rheinheimera sp.
AGCGCTTTTAGCCCCGCCCGAAGGGAGTCGCTGGGCGATTGCACTGCGGTGTTAGCCTGTCTCACAAGGTAGTCGACATTGCTTCGCCAGGCCGCCTTGCATTGCAAGCGCCCAGCGGCTCTGAAACTCACATCTTGAGGTCACTTGGGTATATACATGGATAAATTTGATCAGCATATTCTGGCGGAACTGAAAAAAGATGCGCGGCAAAGTGTGTCTACTCTGGCTGAAAAAGTCAGTTTGTCGCGCAGCGCTGTCTCCGATCGTATTAAGCGCATGGAACAAAACGGTGTGATCCGGGGTTATCAGGTGCTGCTGTCTGAATCACAAAAAAGCGCTGTCTCTGCTTACTTTGAAATTCAGCATCGTTGTGGCCGTTGCGCTGATGTGATGCATGTGTTTCGTGCTATTCCTGAAGTGATGACCTGCCACGGTATCAGCGGAGAAATGGACTTATTAGTATATGTAAAAACTGAGTCTATGCAGCGTTTGCACGAGATTCGGGAGTTACTGGATGCCGAACTGGACGTGATTAAAATCCGTACTCATGTAGTGATGAGCGAATGGATCAATAATCTGGGGTAACAGACAGAGTCTCAGTGCTTCGCACTGCGCAGTTTCTGCCAGCTTTTTTCGCCCTGTACAAGGCCTGATCGGCCAGCTCTACTAAGCTTCTGCTATCCATGGTGGCCGCTGGAATATCGCAGTACCAGCCAATACTGACTGTACAATAGCCATGCTGATGGTTGAGCCTGATCTGGTGAGCTTCAAGACGGCGCAAAAAATCATCCAATAACAGCTGCATAGTTTCAGCATCACTGCCAACACTGACCAGAATAAACTCCTCACCGCCATAACGAACCAGTAAATCGTCTTTGCGCTGAAACTGGCTCTGACAAAGCTGCGCAAAGTCTTTTAAACACTGATCGCCGAAGTTATGTCCCAGCTTGTCATTGATTTGCTTAAAGTGGTCCAGGTCCATCATCGCCAGCGTCAGAGGCAGTTGCTGGCGTTGGCACAAAGCCAAAGCCTGCTGCACGCGGGGTTCAAAGTACTGCCTGTTGTACAAGCCAGTCAAAGGGTCATGCTGACTTAATTGCTCCAGTCGGATATTGGCCTCAATTAACGCCTGGTTTAGTTTTTTTAGCTTCAGATAACTGATGCTGACCACGGATATCAACAAGACAAAAGCCAGCAACATTTGCCAGAACAGCTGGTAGTCAAAGCCTTGTTCATAACGAATAGCCAGCCAGTGATTGTTGATTTGCTGTTTTTGCTCCAGGCTGATCTGTTGCAGCAATAAATCAAAAATTTCCAGCAGCATTGGATCGTCATTACGGCAAGCCAGACTCAACTGAGTGTCTTCAGGTAAACGCCCTGCTATTTTCAGGTTAGTGATAGAGTTCTGTTGCAGGCTATAGCTGATACTGCCCATATTGCCTAACATACCGTATAAATGTCCTGCCTGGACCTGTAACAACCCCTGCTCATAATCCTCGTAAGGTACCAACTGCAATTGCGGGTACCTGTGCTGGTACAGCTCAAGGGTGCCAAAACCTGCGCGGATCCCTACAGGTGAGGTGTTGGGAATGTCGGCGACTGAGCGAATAAAAGCTTTGTCCTTTGTCGTGACTACGACATAAGGAACTTCCAGATAAGCTTTGGTAAAACTCAGATACTCAAGACGGGAAGGGGTAGGCATGGCGAGAGTTAAAAGGTCACAGTGTCTGTCTTTGGCAGCTTGCAGCGAAGCGGGCCAGTTTGATGTGGGGTAAAGCTCAAGTGGCACAGGCAGCATGCGTCTGAGCAACCTGATGTATTCAGCCGAAATGCCAGTGTGTTGGTTTTGTTTTGACAAGGCTTCAAAGGGCAGCCAGTTAGGGTCTATACAGTAAGTGACTTTGCCTTTCTGTTGCAGATGCTTGATTTGAGCTTGTGACAATACAGATTCTGCAGCCACAGACCAACTGGCCAGGCAAAGGCCAAGCAAAATAACACTATGTTTAAAAGCTACAGCTGACATGAGATGAACAGCCCTGAATTATGGCATACGCTCATTAGCACCATAGGTCTGCTTTGTCTGAGTCGCAAGGCTGAAGATCAAATATTAAGCCGGATTTTCTAAACTAGTAACGGACGCAAACAAAAATGCCCCATAAAGGGGCATTTTGTTAGTTGCTGCTGGCGACCAGCAACTGGCCGTCTTTCACCGGAATACGTTCGGCCGGTTGTTGTTCTAAGCGGGTTTTGTGTACTTTGCCATCCAAAAGATAAGTTACATCGTAGCCCACTACCTTTTGCTCTGTTTTCTGCACCGTTTTGCAGACACGGCGGGTTGTGCTTTCTACGTCCTTGTTTTGCATGTCGTTTTGCACTTGTTTACCGGCATAACCACCAGCCGCAGCCCCTGCGACAGTAGCAATTTTTTTGCCGGAACCGCCGCCAATCTGATTACCCAGTACACCACCAACCACAGCGCCTAATACCGTACCTGCGATTTGATGCTGATCCTGCACAGCTTTTTTCTGCTGCACTATCTGATCTGTACATTGTTCAACCGGCACCTTGTAGTTTTCGTATACAGCTTTACTGGCCACAACTTCGGCATAATCAGGTTCTTTGTCCAAATAGCTGTAACCGGCCACAGAACCTAAAGCAGTTACTGCTATACCACCTACGACTAATCCTGCTATCAGAGACTTATTCATGCTGCACCTCAATTCACTGTTATGACGTCAATTGCCTTTGGCAATCAAGATGACAACAGTCTAGGCGCGTCAAGCTGTATCAGCGCTGAACAGCATATTTAATCTCAGAATTGCCTGCTCCAGTTAAAAAACAGTCGAGCATCCCAATCTTGTTCGCCCGTAGCTGGCGTTCGGGAATAGATCAAATCTGTGCCTAACTCTAAGTCACCATAGCTGGTTGGATGCCGATAGCTCTGTTGCCATTGATACTGTCGTTCATAACGACCTCTTGAGAGCGGATTACCGCCAGGTAAAGGCCTGTCAGTGGCATCTACGTTTAGTCGGATCCAGGCTAGTTTGTGTTGCCAGTTGGCGCCGCTCTCCAGTTGGCGAATCAAACCCAACTGCAGCACCAAAGCGTCGTTGTCATAGGTTGATCCAATGGATTTATGGTAAGACCTATACCCCTGAAGAAACTTATCGTGTTCGTACAGACAGTTATTTTTCTCAATATCGTTGCAATAGGCGTTATTACCAGTGAACTCCAGATAAAGCCTGCTGTTAAATTCTGTCAGGTAAATATCTGCGCCGACTTGATAACTGACTTTGGTCAGTTTGTATTTTTGTCGGTTGAAGTCTTCAGAGGTCGCCATCATGTAAAAACCAACAGGGCGGTCAAACCAGATGTCACTGTATCTGGCATCATAACCGGCCAGCATATTTTCATGGCCTTCGAGGGCACCACCCCGGAATAATCCCTGATACCAGTCCGACAGACCATTACCATATCCATCGCCACCCCACATCATCACCCAGCTAAAGCCAAGTTCCAGTTTGCTGATAGGTCTGATGCTGGCGCGGCTTGACCAGACCTGGGCATTGTTGATGGCGCCTTGAGCAATCTCTTCAGCCTTGAGTTCTTCCATTCGGGCAAAGCGGCTGGTAAAAGTCCAGGGGCCTGTAATTGAGCTCAACCATGAATCGGCATTGCTGTTGTATCTGCTCAGACTTATACCGGCCAGAGGGCGGGCATTGTGGCTCATAATGGTACTGCTATCCCAGCTTGGCCCCCAAAATTGGTCGACCCGGCCTGCAGTAAATACCCAATTGCCCAACTTTGCGGCCATATAGCTATGATCCAGCCTGCTTCTGTTACCTTGCTCATCAGTTGAGTGGTAAGTGCCTGTTAAACGGCCGCTGAAGTGCTCAGACTGAAAGGATAAAGAACCACGGGCTGCGGCACTGTCGGTAAAGTCTTCGCCGAAGCTTTTATAGGCGTCCTGATCTGAGGCCGCGTGCAGTGTCACTTTTGCCGCCAAAGGGGGTTGTTGTTGTTGCCACAGTTGCTGCAGTCTGCGCACGGCCAGCAACTGCTCATCATTCAGTTGTGACATATCCACGGCATCCAGATCCTGTTTAATGCCAGCCCAGAATAAAGGGTAAGTATTCACTGGCTGACGGATCAGGCCATAATCGGACAATAACTGCAGATCAGCTTTTTGTGACAGATCTGTGGCTTCAATCCACCACTGGGCCTGCACTTGGGTACAGGTCAGTAAAGAAGCAAAAATCCAGGGGGTGTGGCGATACATAAGGTCATATCCCAGATAAAAAAACTGGGCACATTTTAAGAGATAAAGCTGAACGCTAACTGTGTGAAGATGTTATTGAGCCTGTTTTTTATAAAAAAGTTAAATTATTTACTTCTGCTTAGAAAGAGTTGTACGTAAGAGCAACTGCTACTGATTGAGTAATTTTGGGCTTTGGCCCAGTCCAATGCGGCTGTCACCAGTTGATTGGCAACTCCTTTACCTCTGGCACTGACAGGTACAAAAGTGTGATAAAAGTGCAGATGCAAGGCTGTCGGATCCAGCTCGTACTGCACCAGCGCCTGCTCTGCACCCAGGTCGATGATAAATTGCTGTTTTTCAATCTGATGTTGCACCAGATATTTTTCTTGCATCTGTGTTTTCTGCATAAGGTGCCTATACTTACATCTGACCACCATGCAACGGGCCGTACATTGGCGTCACAGAGGGTTTTAGATGAAATGGTTTTGTTGGTTATGTCTTTTTCTCAGTTCTGCCGGCCAGGCCAAGACAGAATTGACTGTGCTGGTCGGTCTGGATAAACCACCTTACATCATTTTGGATGACAGTTCCGGCTATGAGTTGGATTTATTAAAACTACTGATTAAAAAAATGGGCTATGACGCAGTGTTTCTGCACGTACCTAATGCCAGAATCAAAAATTTAATGCTTGAAGGCAAGGCTGATGTGGCAACTCTGCAAAAGCCAGATCCGGAACTGCCATTGTATTACTCTGAGCCATATATTCGTTATCAGAATGTCGCCGCCACCTTAAGCTCGAAAAGTATCAGATTGACCCATATGGATCAGTTAAAACCCTACAGCGTTGTGGCCTTTCATAATGCACGGTCTTTGTTGGGACCAGACTATAAGCTATTGACCGACCAAATACTGAATTATCAGGAAGTGGCGAATCAAAGCCAGCAGTTACAAATGCTGTTACTTGAACGTTGTGACCTGGTAGTGATGGATAGAAATATTTTTTATTACTATGCAAAAATGGCAGGGCACAGCATGCAACCATTTGATTTTGCATCCTTATTCTCACCAAGTTTATACAGTGCAGCTTTTAAGAATGAGCGGTTAAAGCAGAAATTTAATCAGGCTCTGGCTGAAGTACAGCAAGAGCCCATTTTTACTCAGTTACAACTGAAGTATTTTTCTGAAGTGAATCAACAGCTTCAGGATCCGCAGTTGTAGTTTCTGTATTGGCAGTTTGAGCTTCTTCCGCTTTTTGTTTCAGACGGATAGAGTTTTTCACCAGAATGTTTTTCTTTTGTTTGGCTCTTTTACTGATTTTCTTTTTTAACGCTTTGCTTGAACTCATGATGTTTTTTCTCTATCCGGATATGGCTGCTAGTTTACCTGACTCTGATTATTTACCCAAGAAGTTGCAGCGGCTTCGGTAGGGGCTGGGCTTGTCGCTGCCCGTCTATAGTTCGAATCCGATGCAGGATAGGCTTTATCCCCGCCTGTCCCGCATCCACTTCGATCTAAATGAAGCTCATCAAAACCAGCGATCTTTTACCATGCCGTAATGGAAATAGCCCCATTGGCCTAAACGCCGCAGCGCGGGCAAGGGAAATTTAGGCAAAGCCGACTGATACAGCGGGATTTCTGGCAACGTCAGACCCATCACACGTTCAGCCAGGCGTTTACCCGCCTGCACAGAAAAGGTCAGGCCGCTGCCACAATAGCCCATGCTGTACAGCACATTACCCTTGTCATCGGCTTGCGCCAGATGCGGAATATCGTCCAGTGTCATACAAATCCAGCCTGACCAGCTGTAGTCATAACGCAATTGTTGCAAAGCCGGAAAGCTGAGTTTAAGTACGTCCAGCAAACGTTTGGCGAAATAAGGATCTTCAGCGCCCTGGCCTGTAATAGCACCGCGGCCTCCGAACAGTATCCTGTTGTCCGGCAGTTTACGGTAGTAGTACTTCAGTGCTCTGGTGTCCATAATCACCTGCGAGGTTAAGAAGTTACAGGCGGCTAACTGAGCTTCAGACAAAGGTTCAGTGACAATAATTTGTGACAGCACGGGCAAAGTGCGCTCTTGCACACCGCTGTGCAGCAGCTTTGGGGTATAACCGTTACTGGCAATCACCACTTTTTTGGCGCGCACCACTCCTTGTGGGGTGAGCAGTAACTGTTGATCAGCATCCTGTTGCCACTGAGTGACAGGACTTGCACTATAAATTTTTGCTCCGGCTTGTCGTGCCAGTTGCTGATAACCCCAGGCCAGTTTTAATGGATTAACGCCAAAACCATCGTAAAAACGTAAGGCTGCATAGGCATGTTGGTCGGCAACAAATTTCTGATGCAGCTCGTCACGGCTGAACATCTCCACCTGATAACCAAATTCTTTTTGCAACAAACTGGCCTGTTGCTGCAGAGTTTTGACCATAGAAGGTTTATGCGCCATGCGCAGATAACCGGCTTCCTGCTGGTCACACTCTATGCCAGTGGCAATCAATGCTTTGACGGTTTCAAGACCGGCACAAAATTCGTTGTAAATGCCATGCATGGCGGCTTCACCATACTGCGAACGCATCACTGAATAAGGCTTTCGGCCGGAGGATTTTAGTACAAAACCTGCGTTACGGCCGCTACAACCCCAGGCGGTTTGGTTGGCTTCCAGCACCACAGCTTTAACGCCATGTTCAGTGGCCAGATGATAAGCACAGGACAAGCCGGTATAACCAGCGCCAATAATGGCCACGTCTACTGTCAGATCCTGTTGCAACTGGCCATCATCAGCAGGAGCTGTGCCTGAATGCGCCGCCCAATAGCTAGTTGGCAACGCTTGGCCCTGGCCCGGATGAGGGTCTAATAGCGGGTCGTACATCCGTTTTTCCTTTTAGTTGTATTGGATGAGAATTTTGGCGATCATGGCAAGAACCAAGGCAAAAACCAAGAGTGTTTTATGTTTTCCAGCGCTATTCAGTACCGCCAGTTGCAATTGCAGGATTACGCTGCCCTGTTGCAATTAGCCAATCAGGTGCATGGTGATGGTTATCTGGATGCTCAGTCTCTGGCTTATTACCATCAACTCAGTATTAAACAAGGTATAGATGCCAGTTTTGTCGCTTACGCCGACCAGCAACTGGTAGGTTTTCGTTTATGTTGGGCCGCAGGACAATGGCAGCCGGATCCATGGTGCAGTACAGAACTCTGGCAAACCGCTGTGGCCGATACCAGTTACTTTAAATGCAATACCATAGCGCCACTCTGGCAGGGCCGTGGTATAGGCGGTGAGCTAATGAGTCGCTCTATCGCAGCGTTAAAACAACAAGGTGCCAAAGCCGGCGTTGCGCACTTATGGCGACAAAGTCCTGGCAATGCCGCAGTGAAGTACTTTACCAAACAAGGTGGGCAGCTGGTTAAAATTCACCCGGACAAATGGCGGGAAGACAGCCATAACGGTTATGAATGTGTACGTTGTGGTTTTGATTGTCGCTGTGAGGCCGCCGAGATGATTATCTATTTCTGAAAATCCTTCGTCCTTGGCGCCGCAGCGGCGTTGACTGCGCGATTTCGCCCCAGTCACATAGGACAACTATGCTCCCGGGGTCTCAATCGCTTGTCGCCTTGCTGCACCACCAATGCCTTTGGATTTTATCCTGCGTCCTTGGCGCCGCAGCGGCGTTGACTGCTTTCGCTCACCCCGGTCACATAGGTTTACTATGTTCCCGGGGATTCACTCTTTTGTCGCCTT
>NZ_JAIWOI010000189.1 GCF_020217005.1 Rheinheimera sp.
AACCGTCGTTCACACGCCAACAACGCAACTAAGCGCCGTTTCCTGCCTAACCTGCAAACTCACCGTTTCTGGGTTGAAAGCGAAAACCGTTTTGTGACTTTACGTATTTCTACTCGTGGTATGCGTATCATCGACAAAAATGGCATCGATACTGTTTTAGCCGATCTGCGTGCTAAAGGTCAGAAGGTTTAAGGAATTAAATTATGCGCGATAAAATTCGTTTAGTTTCTTCTGCTGGTACTGGCTTCTTCTATACAACTACGAAGAACAAACGCACCATGCCAGAAAAAATGGAAATCAAAAAGTTCGATCCTAAAGTGCGTAAGCACGTGATTTTCAAAGAAGCGAAAATCAAGTAATTGAACTGAAAAAACCCGACGTAAGTCGGGTTTTTACTATAAGCATTCTGCGATCTCTCTATCTCTTCTTCGCTTTCTTCTGGTTGTTCCGCCTGTCTCTGGTTTACACTGCTGTTTTTCTTCTGTCTCGGTTTTTATCTTTATGATCCGTTTAAGTCAAAAAGGCTGGAATAACGTCATGATTTATACAGTGCTGATTTTAGTCGCACTGTTTATTGGTTTACCTGAATACTTAAAACAAGGTCGGAATGAGCCTCAGCCTCAGTTGATTTCTATCAACCAGACCTTATTGGCTCTGCATTTTCCGCAGCATCAGATTGAGCGGGCAGGGCCTGGCTGGCGTTCGCAGCCTGCTGTATTAAGCGAAGAGCAATTAACCACTTTACTGCAGCACTGGCAACAAAGCAGTCTGCCGGAAAAGTCACCTCTTGATCCGATCAATCCAGTGCTGATCTCTGAAGTCACCATCTGGCTGACAGGCAAACCAGCACAGCAGCAGTGGCAGCTGTACCAGGCTGGTGACTATCAGTGGCTAAAAGCCCTGGATACAGACTTTTGGTACCGTTTGCCAGCAGGTCAGGCAGATTTGTTGTTTCCATCCGTTTTACGTTGAGGCTGTTATGCCAGAATTACCAGAAGTCGAAGTATCCCGTTTAGGCATTAGCCCGCATCTGCAGCAACAACGCATTGAGAAAGTGGTGGTACGGCAACGCCAGCTGCGCTGGTGGATACCGGATGAAATACTACAGATTAGGCAGCAGCCTGTGCTGGATGTGACACGAAGAGCCAAATACTTACTGATCCATTTGCCAGAAGGCGAATTGATTATTCATCTGGGTATGTCAGGTCATCTGAAAGTGCTGCCGCAGAACACTGCAGCCGGAAAACATGACCATGTGGATATCTACCTGAATAACGGCCTGATGCTGCGTTTAAACGACACCAGACGTTTTGGTGCTGTGCTGTGGCAGCCGAAAGACACTGTGCATAGTCTGATGGCGAACTTAGGGCCTGAGCCTTTGCTGGGAGATTTCCATGCCGCTATGCTGTTAGCCGCCTGCCAGAAGCGCAGCAGTGCTATTAAACAGGTGCTGATGGATAATCATGTAGTGGTTGGGGTAGGGAATATCTATGCTAATGAAGCTCTGTTTCAGGCTGGTATTCATCCCAAAATGCCTGCGAATCAACTGACTGCAGAAAAAGCTGAATTGCTGGTGCAGGTGGTGAAGCAAATTCTGGCGAAGGCTATTACCCAGGGTGGAACCACTCTGAAAGATTTCAGCCAAACCGATGGCAAGCCGGGCTATTTTGCCCAGCAATTGCTGGTGTATGGTCGGGGTGGTGAAGAGTGCTTTAACTGTCAGACTGAACTAAAAGAAATACGTTTAGGCCAGCGCAGCACCGTCTATTGCCCCGCTTGTCAGGGTGAGCATTAGAGCGAGTTGACGTTTCAGGGTTATTTTTGTGGCAACAAGCGCTAAAAACTCTGTTTGGCCAATATGCGCCATTCGACGCCTGATAAATCATCATCGCCGCCAAAAGCTTTAGTCAGGTCAATATGGATCATGGTACCGCGGCTGCTGTGGCTTGATAGCAAACGTATACCAGCACCTATACCATACAAGGTTTGGTCACCTGAACTGCCTGGTAACTCCGGATTATCACCCCAGGTCCGGCCCATATCAGCAAAACTGGCGTAACCCACATCAAAAATCTGCGCTATGGATAAGTTGCTGTAGTAACGGTATTCCATAGTAGCCAGAGCTAAACGCTCACCCGTCTGGTAATACAAAGGGAAAGCCCTTAAACCTGTGTCGCCGCCTAGACTTAAACGCTCGTCCCGGAATAACTCGTTACCATATTGATAAGTCAACTGACCGACCAGGCTATGTTGTGGGTCAAACTTGTGGATCCACATCAGATGACTTTTTATTAAGGTTTGGCTGAGGTCTGCCTGTTCCAGTTGACTGGCTGATGCTGAAGTCAGCAAATAGTTTTCTGCTGTAAGCTCTGTCGCCTTATAGGCCGATGCCGTGATTTGCCAGCCTTTGTTGTCTGCTCCCAGCATAGGTGCCAGATAAGCCAGCTTCACATCAGCCTGCCAGCCTAAGTTGATATCTTCCACCCTGTTGAACTGGTAGATGTTAAACATTTGCCGATAATCCGACTGTAGATACTGCCAGGCCAGCCAGAACTGCGATATATCTCGTTTCACAGGGGTGCCAAATAAAGTGTCTGGTGTTTCCTCAAATTGCACTTCGTTATGAGTGGCGCCAACAAAGATACGTTGAACCCAGTTACCCTTTGACAGGACTTTTAAGCCGCCCTGGATATCAAAATAGTTGTTCTTTTTCCTGTATTCATTGGCTTCGTCACCGAGCAAATATTCGTTGATATCCTCACTGTCTTTGTCCAGTGTCAGAGCAAAAGACCAGGGGGCATGAAGCCGGTAAAATGGTTTTTCGATACCAATTAAATAAGACTCGCCATCAGATTTATCGGCGTAGCGGGTGTTTAAGCCCCAGTGACTACCAAATAAATTAGGTGAGCGGAAATTCAGCAGATAGCTGGTGCGTTCACTGTCGTGTTCATAATCCAGATTGATTTGGTTGCCAGAGCCAAACAGGTTATCTTCGGCTAAACCAAAAGTGGTGCGGCTTTCACCGCCTTCGCGGCTGGCAGATATTTTTGGTAGTAAGGACCAGTTATCCCAGGTACTGATGGTGACTATGACCTGCTGATCCGCACACTGGTGACTGACCCGAACTTCCACCTTACGCAGATAACGCCTGGTTCTTAACAAGCGTTCCGTTTCAGCCAGACTATCAGCGTTAAGTTCGTCGCCGGTTTTAAATAACACGTCTTCCAGCAGAGTCGCTTCTGTCGTGATTTTATGAGTGTGGTTGGCCAAACGGTGAAACCAATATGTATTTTCTTGTTGCAAATCAAATACATCATTGCGTATAAAACGAACCTCTTTAATCCTTTGTCCCTGGTAAGCAGCAAAATTAGTATGATTTGTCAGAGTTGAACAAAGTTCTGAAGCCAAGGCAGGTTGGTGCAGGCTCAGCAAAAAAATAGCAAAAGCTGCGGTCACTACTTTGAATAATCTGGCGCTATACATCTTCAACACGACAACATCCATTTCTGTTGATTGGGTTTTATCATGACACAGTTTACAGCAAGAAGTAGCGGAAAAGACTGAGAGCAAGTATTACTCTCAGTCTGTACAAGAACAGAAGGTTTATTTTGAGGCGGCTTTAATTGCTTCGATTTGGGCTGCTGACAACCGTACCACACTGCCTGGATATGGCTTACCCATTGGGTAATTCCACTCTTTAGGACGCGACGCTTCAACTACTTCCTTAAAGGCGTTACAAACCTTTTTGGCTGGCACGTCACCCAGCTTTTTGGCATAAGCTTCCAGCATACGATCGTCAACGCCTTCATTCGACAGTACACAATAACCTTCAGTCGAATACAGTACTTCTTCTTCCGCCACAGCGGCGGATACAGTTCCCAAGCAAAGTAAAGCTATACAGATCTTATTTATATTTTTCATATGAGTCCTTGATTTAACTACACTTACCTCAGTTATAGGTAAGCATCTTTAACTTTAGGACAGTTTTAGCGCTTTGCCAGTTTATCCTTGAATCTTCGTGTTTTTTTCCGAAGTCAATAACTCCAGCGTACTCTGGCTTAGGCTGAGTTCGCGCTGCGGGAAAGGCAGATCGATATTGTGTTGGTCAAAAGCCTGCTTGATTTCCTCAAGTAAAGAAGTGCGCAATTCTCTGTAGTTTTCTTTTCTGGTCCAGACGGAAAATTGCAAATCCAACGATGATTCAGCAAAACTTAAAAACTGAAATACAGGAACAGGTTCATCCAGACTTAACGGATTTTGCTCCGCCACTTGCAATAGTACTTGCCGTACCTGACTGATATTTTCTTTGTAGGCGACACCAATTTTTAAATCCAAGCGGCGGATAGGAAAACGGGTCAGGTTGGTGACTTCGGTTTTTATCAGACTTTCGTTGGGAATACGCACAAAGAGGTTATCAAAAGTGCGTAATTTAATGGACAGCAGGTCAATCGATAAAATTTCACCCGTGGTGTTGCCCACCTGAATGGTATCGCCAATCTGAAAAGGCCGTTCGCCAATTAAAAATAAACCGCTGATCAGGTTCGACACTGAGGTTTGAGAGGCAAAACCTATAGCGACAGACAATACGCCAGCGGCACCGAGCAATACGCCTAAATTAAAGCCTAACTGCTTTAAACCACTGGCGATAAACAGAGCTAACACCAGCCAGTACACCAGGCGACGGCTTAAGCTGGCGTGGTGTGGACTAAAGCGCTTCAGGCAGACTTTATAGGTGGCTCTGGCTAATAAGCTGGCGGCTAAAAAGCCGACGATAAATAACATAGCTGCCTGCAACAGAGAGAAGAACTTATCGGAATCCAGATAGTTGAGTACCAGATCGATCATACAGTCCCCCGGTTTGCTGAATGTGTGAATAAATCACTGAAAGCGCGGAATAAGCCATGTTTTTCCATATACAAACGAGGTTTGGCTAAGCGCTCGGCACCATCAAAACCCGCTGGCATTTGTTTGCTGATTTGAAGTCGGCTAAGTTCTGCATCATCCTGATGATCCAGCAGCACCTGATCTGTCCATAAACTGCCATCGGCCAGACCATACAGGGATAAATAAGGCACAGGTAAGCTGAGTTTTTCGATGCTCATCATCTGACTGGAATTGTTTTTCACAGTAACAGGCGTAATGGCCTTATGCACCCGTCTTGGAAGCTCTTCTTTACTATGTCTGGCCTGAGTTTTATCGGCATAACACAGTTCACCGACCTGAGTATTAGGACCAAACCAGGTGTCGGACAAGCGCTGGCTTTGCACTTCCTGTAGTACTAATCCAGGTTGTTGTAATTCAATACGGATGCTTACCGGGCTGCTGATGTAGAAGGTCACTTGTTCGGAAGGCGGAACGTATACAGGTTGATGGGTTTTAACCACCACCGGACGGTCTGCCAGAACGGGTTTCAGACAAAATTGCAGTGGTTCCTGCTCAAATACAAAACGGCTGGCCTGGCGGAGTTGTGGCCATTGAGGCAGCAATTCTGCTGTCAGTTCCTGCTGTTCTGACTGAGTAAGTAGTTCAGTAGCTAGTCGCCATTCTCCAGCTTTGCGCTGCAAAAAAATCAGCAAAGGCCCGAGCTGAATTTTACAGCTTTGTTCGTTTAACAGCGTTTGAGGTTGCCACCAAAGCGCTTTATTGTCGCCAAACATGTAATGTCCTTTTGACGTTGGGGGTGTTGCCTGAACTAAGTCTCACACTTCTGCCCGCTATTAAGTTGAGGTTAAGTCGTTACAAGAGTAAAATGATGCTCGTTTTTCGCTGTATCAGCAATAAGTTATGCTGATATACCTTTCCACTAGCACAGGAGAGTTCCGTTTTTATGGACGTACCCAGTCACAGGCCTGGCCTGACATACAACTTAACCCTGTAGTTTTGCTGTAGAGCGCTGGTTTGTCTGAACCTTGCGACTACGGCCCGTAGTTCGAGGTGAAAGCATGGAACCCTTAGTTCTGATCCATACCTTACGTGCTGCTCTGGAGAGCGGTGACCTTTCGGTCTTATCCATCCGGTTGGCCGATACACATGCCGCCGACCTGGCTGGTGCTTTGGCTGAGTTTTCCACAACTCATCAGTGGCAACTGTTGAGTTGTTTTCCGCTGAGCACACAAGCCGAAATTTTCAGTTATTTGCCAGAAGACCTGCAGGTTGAATTGGCCCATACAGTGCGCAGGCAGGATTTTACTCCTGTGATCCGCCAAATGTCGTCGGATGAACGTGCTGACTTGTTTAACAAGTTGTCTGATGCACAAAAACAAGCTTTATTACCTGCATTGGCTCAAGCAGAGCGCGACGATGTGTTGAGTTTATCTTCGTACTCAGAAGGCACGGCAGGCGCCATTATGAGTTCGGATTACGCCATGTTATCACCGCGGCTGACCGTCAGCGCGGCCATTGAAGTACTGCGTAACGAAGCGCCGGACAAAGAAACCATTTACCTGTCTTACGTGGTTGACCAGGACCGTACTTTAATTGGCGCTTTGTCATTACGTGAGTTGATCCTGGCCCCCACATATGCGCTGGTCGACGACGTAATGAAACATGATCCTATTCATGTCAGGGTGGATACTGAGCAGGAGGAAGTGGCTTCATTAGTGGCAAAATACGACTTGATAGCTATTCCTGTGGTTAATGCAGAAGGGCAACTGGTCGGGATAGTCACCCACGATGACGCGATGGACGTAGCGGCTGCTGAAGCGACCGAAGACTTTCACAAAACCGCGACTATCGGCAAATTGGAAGGTAGTGTAAAGGATGCAAAAATCAGCTTGTTATACCGCAAACGAGTGGTCTGGCTGGTGGTGCTGGTGTTTGGCAATATTTTTTCAGGCGCAGGTTTAGCTGCTTTTGAACAGATTATTTCTGAACACATAGCTTTGTTATTTTTCCTGCCGTTACTCATTGCAAGCAGCGGTAACGCCGGAGCTCAAGCCGGTACTTTGATGGTGCGGGCTTTAGCCACAGGCGACATTAAACTGCGGCACTGGGGCAAAATGCTGGGTAAAGAAGTGCTGGTGGCCGGATTACTGGGGATCACTATGGCGTTGGCTGTTTATGCTTTGGGCTACTGGCGTGGGGGGCTAGATATAGCGCTGGTGGTCGCTACCACTATGCTGATCGTCGTGTTGGTGGGGAGCTTAGTTGGCTTGTCTTTGCCTTTTTTACTTAGCCGTTTTGGTATGGACCCAGCCACAGCCAGCGGACCTCTGATCACCTCTATCGCCGATGTGGCTGGTGTGGTGATTTATTTCTCTATTGCCAGTTGGTATTTGCCTGCTTTGATTTAATTCGTAAGCCAGATCTGCATTAAGTTGCAGATCTGGCAATTGCCTGTCTGAAAAAAAGCCGATACACTGCGCCGCGAACCAAGGGGTGCTTTTAGCTGAGACGCCGTCAAACGCGAACCCTTCGAACCTGATCCGGATCATACCGGCGGAGGGATGGTACTTCTGTATTCCTTTTGCTTTGGTGATCCTACTTTTTGAATTGGAGTAGAATCATATGTCTCGAGTTTCTTATTTATCCTTAGCCATTCTGGCCGCCTTATCCACCACTGTGAGTGCCGAAGAAAATCCTGTATCCGAACAAGCGGTAGAACGCATTCTGGTGCAAGGCGATTTCCGCAAGCTTGAGTTGCAAAAGCTGCCTGGCAGTATTCTGGTGTTGAGTCAGCAAGACATCAGCCGGCAGAACGCCCAGCATTTAGATGATTTGTTGCAACAAGCCGCCAACGTAAACTTTTCAGCTGGTGCCTCCCGTGGCCGTTTTTTACAAATCCGCGGTATAGGCGAACGCAGTGAGTTTGTTGACAGTATCAATCCTTCGGTTGGTGTATTGATTGATGGTATAGATTATTCGGCCCTGGGTGTCAGCTCCTTAGCCGATGTGCAGCAAGTGGAGATATTCCGCGGCCCTGAAGCCACCCGCTTTGGCGCCAATGCCATGGCCGGTATGTTGAATTTAACTTCTAATGCCCCAAGCTTTGAAGGTGAAGGTCAATTCAGTTCAACCTTGGCTAACTACGATAGCTATCAACTCAGTGGTGCCTACAGTAATGCAATCAATCAGCAGTGGGCTTATCGTCTGGCTGCTGATCATCAAAGTTCAGATGGCTTTATCAATAATAGCTTCTTAAATCGCGACGATACCAACAATATTGACGAAACCTCAGCCCGTGCTGCGCTGCGTTATCTGGCTACTACTGATCTGACGTTGGATTTTATTGGCCATTACCGTGATATCAATAATGGCTACGACGCATTTTCGCTCGATCGCAATCGCACCACCTTATCGGATAATCCAGGACAAGATGAGCAACAAAGTCGCGCTTTGGCAGTGAAGGCTGATTATCAGGGCTTAAGCTGGGCTAATGTCTATACCCAGTTGAGTGGCCTGACGGCTGACACTGACTATGGCTTTGATGAAGACTGGAGTTTCGAAGGTATTCATCCTGACGGCTATGCGACGACAGATCGTTACCTGCGGGCTCGGGATCAATGGAGTCTGGAACAGCGCTTTTTGGGCAAAGCACAGCAGAATTGGGTCGCCGGCTGGTATGCAAGTGGCCAGCAAACAGAGTTAGAGCGCCAGTTTTGGAATTGGGACTTATGGCAGGCAGCACAGTTTTTCAGTGATTTTAAACGACAGAATCTGGCGTTATTTGGTGAGTGGAGCAGCGATCTGGGGGATGGCTGGAGTTTAACTTCGGGCGCCCGCGCTGAACGTTATGACGATGAATACAGCGACAGTCACGGGATTGCTCAGCAAAACGACGAGCTGATGTGGGGCGCTAAACTGAGTTTAAGTTTAGCGCTTACTGATTCTGCCAGTCTGTATCTGCTGGGTTCCCGTGGTTACAAAGCCGGTGGTGTTAATGGTGAAGCCCTGGGTAAAGCGCAGGGCAGTGGAGTGGACGAGCTGGCCGATTATTTAAACAGCAAAGCTAATTTTTCACCCGAGACTTTATGGAATGCCGAGTTTGGTGTCAAAGCCAGTTCTGCTGATCAGAAGATCGTCAGTCGGGTGGCTTTATTTGCCATGTGGCGCGATGACATGCAGGTCAATAGCTGGGTGACCCGTGACCAGTCTTTTATTGGTTTTATTGATAACGCCGCCTCAGGCCATAATCAGGGGCTGGAAGTAGAAAACCTGCTGCAACTGACAGAAAACTGGACTTTGTTCACCAATGCAGCCTGGCTGGATAGTGAAATCCGTGGTTTTGTCACGGAAGAGGGAGTAGATAAAACGGGGCGTGATCAGGCGCATGCACCTAAGTATCAATATAGTGTCAACAGTGAGTGGTTACTGACTTCTGAGTTTAGTCTGAACCTGGGGGTGCAAAGTAAAGCCGCCTTTTATTACTCCGATAGCCATGATTCCCGCTCAGAGCTAATGCACTTAGTGAATATACGGCTGCAATATCAGTTGGACGACATACAGCTGGCGCTATGGAGCCGCAATGCGCTGAATGAAGACTATGGTGTGCGGGGCTTCTACTTTGGTAATGACCCAAGGGACGGTTACGAGCCTCATACCTATGAACAATTGGGCGAACCTCGTCGTATAGGTTTTTCCGCCAGTTATCAGTTTTAAGCATAAGCTAAGGAAGAATTGATGAAATTATCTATTGAAATCAGTAAGTACCCACTGACCAGTGATTACATTGAGCCTATCAAAGGTTTTATTGAGTTACTCAACAGCAACCCCAATGTGCTGGTGATCACCAATACGCTGAGTACACAAGTTTTTGGTGATTACGATGAAGTCATGGCCTTATTGCAGCAAAGTATTCGCTGGTCCTTTGAAACCTATGGCAAAGTGGTGTTTGTGGTGAAGTTTCTGCACGGTGATTTGCGGCCATGCTAGAGGCTTTGCAGCAATGGCTGCAGCTGTTTAACGCCTGGCAGACCATGACGCAGCTCGAGCTGGCAGCCACTGTGTCTGCCCTGGCTTATGTTTTGCTGGCGATGAAACAAAGCTTATGGTGCTGGCCTGC
>NZ_JAIWOI010000190.1 GCF_020217005.1 Rheinheimera sp.
AGCTTTACTCAGCACTTTGCTTTACACCCATATTATGTGGCATTCAGCACTGCTATCCGACGCTTTGCTCCAGTTGTATTATGCCGGTATGGCGTTGTATGGGTGGTATAGCTGGCGTCAGCAACAGCAGCTGCTTCCAGTAGGTCAGTCTGGTATGACAGAATGGTCAGCCATGACTCATCTGAATTTAATAGCTGGTACAGCTCTGGCAGGATTGTTGTTAGGTTACCTGATGGAGCAGTATACCCAAGCCGACTTTGCCTATATTGATGCACAAACCACGGCTTTTAGCGTGATGACTACTTATCTGGTGGCTCGTAAAGTAGTTTCGAACTGGCTGTACTGGGTGGTGATAGATGCTGTCTGTATTTATGTTTATATACAAAAACATCTGTATTTTACAACGGCGCTTTTTGTACTCTATACCATCATTGCCTTGATTGGATTTTTTGTATGGCGCAACAGTTATCAGCAACAGCAGCAGACTCAGCTCGCTTAATTTGGCATTTATGTCAGCAGTTGGAGTTTTTTGCTGAGCACAGTCCGCTACAGCTCCGACAATTGACTCAAGGCAACAGAACCTGCTCTTATCAAGTGCAGACGGATAAAGGCCATTATGTACTTCGGCATTATGGCCCGGCGGTATTGGGGGTATGCCGGCAGCAGGAATTACGTTGCCAGCACGCTGCTGCTGCCGCTGGGTTAGCTCCGGCCCCCTTGTGTCTGAACAATCATCAACGTATGTTGATCACTGAGTATTTGCCCGATGCTGTAACTCCTTCCGCAGCTTATATCCGGCAGAACTTACCTCTGTTGGCGCAGAAGCTGGCGACTTTACATCAATTGCCTGTACAAACTGCTGTATTGGATCCCTGGTTATATCTGCAGCAATTAAAAGCTCAGTTAGAGTCTGTTTGGACTTGTGAGGCGGAGCGGGTTTGGCGACCTTTGATTACTGCGGCTCGCGATTTACAGTATTTTCAGGCTGATATTGGCTTATGTCATATGGACTTACATGCACAGAATTTGTTGCTATGGCATGAAAAACTGTGGTTGATAGATTTTGAATACTGCCAATTGGCGGATGTGATATTTGATTTAGTAGCGCTGATCGTGCAATTTGATTTGTCAGATACTGAACAGCAACAATTACTGCAAAATTACAGCAGATCCCGCTCTGCCGCATGCAGCGTTCAGCTTCAGGATAAGCTGGTTTTAGCGAAACAAGTGTATGCAGGTTTTTGCTGGTTATGGTATTGGCAGGAAGAGTTAGAAAATAAGGACCCCAGATATAAACAAGCCGCAGCAGACTGTTACCAGCTGATACTGCGGCTTTTGCCGGGCTAGCGCTTTAAAGCCCGCCTAAGCGCTCGGCCAGAATTTTGTAGCGTTTTACATCTTCCTCATCAAACACAGGTTTGCCTTGATCATCCTTACCATTGGCAACCAGTAAATTTTCGCGGGCCAGACGTTCGACACGGATTTCCTGAATACCTAAAAAGGCGGCGACTTCTGCTACGTTGAGTATTGCCATAATGAATTCCTGCAGTAATGACTTCAGCTAAGTTAAGCTGATATTTTTGTTTTTGTGAATAAAGTTCAAACAAGCCCTGATGTTTTACTCACTTTTTTACCAAGTGACAACTCAGTAAGCGTTTAATTTTGTGATTTTTTTGTATTTTCTAGGCCCTAAGCCTTCCTGACAGGTTTTTCATCATAAAACGCCACTTTTTCATCATTTTGACTTGTGTTGCTGATATTGGCCTTTTATTTATTCCTTTGGTCTCATCGTCACATCAATCTGTCTGGACAAACTTAGGTGTGCTAGGTATAACAAACTGAACTACCTGATAATTTCTGTGATAATTGTCATCCTCTTTACACAGAATTGAACTATGGTAAATAACAAAACATAAATCCAACACGCAACAATTCGAACTCGGGTAAACACTATGAAACCATCAGGCATGGCTTTGGCCTTGTACACTAACTTTCTCGGGCAAGCACCTAACTGGTACAAATTAAGTATCATCGCTTTTCTGTTTATTAACCCCATATTGTTCTTACAAAACCCCTATTTAGCGGGGTGGGCATTAGTGGTTGAGTTTATATTTACTCTGGCCATGGCATTGAAATGTTACCCACTGCAACCTGGTGGTTTATTAGTGCTGCAGGCAATTGCCATGGGGATGACCAGCACCACGAAAGTGATGCATGAAATTGAAATGAATATTGAAGTTATTTTACTGCTGGTGTTTATGGTGGCAGGTATTCATTTCGTCAAAGATTTATTGTTGTTTGTCTTTACCAAACTTTTAATCCGGGTGCGTTCGAAAACTAACTTATCTTTGGCTTTTGTCTGTATGGCCGCTTTTTTATCAGCCTTTCTTGATGCTTTAACTGTAGTAGCGGTAATTATTGCTGTGGGCATCGGCTTTTATGCGATCTACCACAAAATATCTTCAGGTAAAAAATTCCCCGATCCTCACAACCATAATGAAGATACTGAAGTTGCAGAATTGTCCCGCGCCGACTTAGATGCATTCCGTGGATTCTTGCGTAATTTATTGATGCACGCTGGGGTGGGTACTGCTTTGGGCGGCGTATCTACTATGGTTGGCGAACCACAAAACCTGATTATTGCAGAAGCTGTAGGTTGGGGATTTGGTGAGTTTGCATTACGTATGGCTGCAGTAAGCGTTCCCGTGTTGATCGCAGGTTTACTAACAACCATAGTTTTGGAGAAATTCCGCTTATTTGATTTTGGTGTGCGTTTACCTGTTGCAGTACAGGATGTATTGATTGCTTATGACAACTACCAAACTGAACGTATGACAGCCTCTGATATCAGCAAATTATGGGTGCAAAGCATCATCGCTATTTTGCTTATTGTTTGTTTAAGTCTGCATTTAGCCTCAGTGGGTTTGATTGGTTTGATGGTGATTATTCTGGCCACTACCTTCTGTGGCGTAACAGATGAGCACGCTATCGGCAAAGCTTTCCAGGAGGCCTTGCCATTTACTTCGTTACTGGTGGTATTTTTTGCTGTGGTAGCGGTGATTATCGATCAGCATTTGTTTAAACCTGTGATTGATTTTGTGTTGACTTTCGATGGCCAGCAGCAAATGGCGGTGTTGTTTTTAGCCAATGGTTTGTTGTCCATGGTCAGTGATAACGTGTTTGTTGGCACTGTTTATATTAATGAAGTCAAAGTGGCCTGGCAGGCTGGCAATATCAGCAGAGAGCAGTTCGAAATGCTGGCAATCGCCATTAATGCCGGTACCAACTTACCCAGCGTGGCAACTCCAAATGGTCAGGCTGCCTTTTTGTTCCTGCTGACTAGTGCTTTAGCTCCGTTAATTCGCTTGTCTTACATGAAAATGGTCTGGATGGCACTGCCATACACTATAGTGCTGGCTCTGGTTGGTTTGCTCAGCACAGTTGTATTGTTACCTGAAGTTACACATTGGATGTACGCCGCAGGTTGGATCCATCACTACGATGCTGCCGCCGCTGCCGCTGAAGTAGTGACAGGCCATTGATCTCTTTAGGATCAGAGGTGGAAACCTCTGATCCTACATTTTCTCCACTTTAACTTTTCACCAGAATGAACGTCTGGACAGCCTTGATTCAGAAAGGTATAAAGTACGGCATGTAAAATCATCGGGGTATGTCACCCTCTGTCTGGCGCAAAAAATATTGTTGCTTGCCACACTGCTCAGATTGTTTGTTGAAGAAACTGACTGAGGCTGCAAAGAGGACGCAAGTGCATGATTGAACTTCTGTTATTAGTCTTACTTCCCTTAATTGGTTCTTTAGTGCCTGTGTTAACTGCCAGGTGGACGCGCAGCTATAGCGCTTTAGCGACTGCTGTATTGCCTGCAGTGGCTTTGACCCTGGTACTGCATCTTGCGCCAGTCGTTTTTTCCGGTGAAACCTTATTGTATAAACTGCCTTGGGTTGAAGCTCTGGGTTTGTCTTTAAGTTTTCGCCTGGATGGTTTATCGCTGCTTTTTGTATTTCTGATCCTTGGCATAGGTTTGCTGGTCATTTTATATGCCCGTTATTATCTGGCGGCCAAAGATTCTATGGCGCGCTTTTACGGCTTTTTAATGCTTTTTATGACTGCCATGCTTGGCGTAGTGCTGTCGAATAACCTGTTGCAGCTTTGGCTGTTCTGGGAGCTCACAAGTATCAGCTCCTTCTTGCTGATTAGCTTTTGGTGGCACAGAGCGGATGCCAGGCTTGGCGCACGCATGGCTTTAACCATCACAGGTTTTGGTGGTTTGGCATTATTGGCAGGTATTCTGTTGATTGGCCGGGTTTTGGGTAGTTTTGAGCTGGATGTACTGCTTTCTCAAGCTGAAGTATTGCAGCAACATAGTTTGTATCCACTGATTTTAATTCTGGTATTACTGGGGGCTTTTACCAAATCTGCTCAGTTCCCGTTCCATTTCTGGTTACCTAATGCCATGTCGGCACCAACTCCTGTCAGCGCCTATCTGCATTCAGCCACTATGGTCAAAGCTGGTATTTTTTTGCTGGCGCGGATGTATCCGTTATTGGCAGGTAGTGATTTATGGTTTTTGTTGGTCACTATTACCGGCATGACCACTTTGTTGGTTGGTGCATATCTGGCTTTGTTCCAGCATGATTTAAAAGGCCTGCTGGCCTATTCGACCATCAGTCATTTAGGTTTGATTACCTTGCTGTTGGGTTTAGATACAGATCTGGCCACTGTGGCTGCGATTTTCCATATTATCAATCACGCTATTTTTAAAGCCTCATTATTTATGGCCGCAGGTATTATCGACCATGAATCCGGTTCTCGCGATATGCGTAAATTGAACGGCCTCTGGCAGTTTATGCCTGTCACTGCCACGCTGGCTATGGTGGCTTCTGCGTCGATGGCAGGTGTGCCTTTACTTAACGGGTTCTTATCCAAAGAGATGTTTTTCGCCGAAACTTTGCATCAGGATGTATTAGGGGCTTTGTCCTGGTTAATTCCAGTACTGGCCACGGTGGCCGCCACTTTATCCGTCGCTTACTCGGCCCGCTTCATTCATGACGTATTTTTTAATGGCCAACCTAAGGGGTTACCCCGCACGCCACACGAACCACCACGTTACATGAGGGTCCCAGTCGAAATTTTAGTCGCTCTGTGTATTCTGGTTGGATTGGCGCCGCAATACATAGTGGGGGATTTATTGGCTATTGCCTCTGGTGCCGCGCTAGGTGGGCCCTTGCCTGAATACAGTTTGTCGATTTGGCATGGCGTGAATTTACCGCTGATGATGAGCGTGATGGCGCTGACTTTAGGCATTTTGTTGTATTTGAACCGTAAACACCTGTTTCGTTTTCAGGCGGAGTTACCTGAACTAAACCCTTTGCAGCTATTTGAGCAGAAAATCAAAACTTTATTAAACAGTGCGCAGCACTGGCATCTGCGTTTCGAGTCTTCGGAACTGCAACGCTATTTATTGTGGATGTTTCTTATTGTGGTCGTGTTATTGATTTGGCCGCTGCAACAAATGAGTCAGTTTACTCAGCATAACGCCATGTTGCCTGTTGATGCATTAATGCTGGCTGCTATGGTGGTGGCTATTATCGCCGCTTTTGCTACTGTGTTATGCCAGCGTCAGCGTCTGTTAGCATTGGTGATGATTTCAGTGGTAGGGCTGGTGGTTACCCTTATTTTTGTGCGGTTTTCCGCGCCGGATTTAGCTTTAACTCAGTTATCTGTTGAAGTGGTGACTATAGTGCTGCTGATGTTGGCCCTGTTTTTCTTGCCGCATAAAATTAACAGGGCTTCTAATGCCGGACGATTAATCCGTGATGGAGCTATAGCATCTGTTTGTGGTGTGGTGATAGGTAGTTTAAGTTATGCCATGATGTTAGAGCCACAGCAGCGGATTTCAGACTTTTTCCTCGCCAATGCCAAAACAGGAGGAGGTGGTTATAACGTTGTAAACGTCATTTTGGTCGACTTCCGTGGTTTTGATACACTCGGCGAAATTACCGTATTGGGCATAGCTGCCTTAGGTATCTTTAAGTTATTAACCCGTTTACCTCTGTTTAAACCCAGCTCAGATGCCGAAGGCCGCCAATGGGCACTGGATAAGCATCCTATGCTGCTTGCCGTTGTATCTCAGGCCTTATTGCCATTGGCGCTGCTGGTTTCTGTCTATATCTTCTTCCGGGGGCATAATTTGCCAGGAGGAGGCTTTGTCGCGGGTTTAATCACAGCTATCGCTATCATTCTGCAGTATGTGGCTCAAGGAGTGGATTGGGTCAAGCAGCGGCTTACGTTGGAATACCACAGACTTGTGGCTGCCGGTGTGTTGATTTCAGCTCTGACAGGAGCCGCCAGTTGGCTATTTGAACGGCCTTTTTTAACCTCCTGGTTTGATTATTTCCAGTTGCCATTGCTAGGTGAAATTGAGCTGGCCAGCGCTATAGCTTTTGATTTAGGTGTGTATCTTACTGTGGTGGGTTCGACCTTAATGATTCTTGCGAATCTGGGCAAAATGACTACGGATCACCGGCCTGTGCATGAGGGGAAAAACTAATGGAATTATTGGTAGCTATTATCATAGGAGTTTTGACCTGTAGTGCGGTTTTTTTGATTTTGCGTGCCAGAACCTTTGCTGTGATGCTGGGGCTGACCATGTTGTCTTATGCCGTTAATCTGTTTATTTTTGCCAGTGGTGGTCTGAAGATGGGGGCTGGGGCTGTACTTAAAGCGACTGAAGACTATGCAGATCCTTTGCCTCAGGCTCTGGTATTAACAGCCATAGTGATCGGGTTTGCGATGACAGCTTTTTTGGTGGTGTTATCTATTCGTGCCCGGGCTGATTTAGGTAATGATCATGTGGATGGCAAATTGCCGGTAGCTAAAAATACCCGACAAGGGGCGTCGTCATGAACCATCTGATTATTCTCCCCATTCTCTGGCCTTTGCTGGTGGCATTACTGACTATGTTGCCGCCTTTTGATCAGAATTTGTTATTACGCCGGTTTTTGAGTGTGAGTGGCTCAGCAGTGTTAGTGGTGTTGAGTGCTCTACTAGTGATACAGAGTACTGAAGAGCCTGCTCAACTCTATCAACTGGGCAACTGGGCCGCCCCTTTTGGTATCAGCTTGTTATTGGACCAGGTCAGTAGTTTGATGTTATGCCTGACCTCTGTTTTGGCTTTGGCCGCCAGCTTATATGCCAGCAGTGGCGAAGATGAAAATGGTCCTTTCTTCCACGCTTTGTTACATTTCCAGCTGATGGGCATTAACGGTGCCTTTTTGACCGCAGATTTATTTAATCTTTTTGTGTTTTTTGAAGTGCTATTGATTGCCTCGTACTCCCTGCTCATCCACGGCGGTGGTAAAGCCAAAACGAAAGCTGCTGTGCATTATGTTATTTTGAATCTGGTGGGCTCTGCTTTGTTTTTATTTGCACTGGCACTGATTTACGGCGCGTCAGGCACGTTAAATATGCTGGATTTAGGCACTAAAGTTGCTGGCTTATCCGACACACAATTGCAGTTATTACAAGCCGCCGTTGCATTGCTACTGGTCGTGTTTGGCTTAAAAGCTGCGTTGATGCCTCTGCATTTTTGGTTAGGCAATGCCTATTCTTCCGCGTCGCCAGCAGTTGCAGCCTTGTTTGCCATCATGACTAAAGTGGGAATTTACAGCTTGCTGCGCGTTTTCGCTATGGTGTTGCAGGATGCAGGATTTGTCGCCAGTTGGGTCTTCCCTGTGCTGTGGTGGACAGGGTTATTGACCATAGTGATGGGGGTTTTAGGTGTGCTCGCCAGTGAAGACTTACGCAAAATGGCCAGTTACCTGGTGATTGTTTCTGTGGGTTCTTTGGTCGCCATTTTGTCATTAGGTACACCAGAGTCTGTGCAGGCACTTTTGTATTATCTGCTGCATTCCACACTGGCTACTGCGGCCCTGTTTTTATTGGCAGACTTGATTGCAAATCAGCGCGGAAAAGCAGGCGATAGGTTGGTAAACGGCCGTAAAATTGCCCAGCCTGTATTACTAGGCACTGCGTTTGTTGTCGTAGCGCTTAGTATAGTCGGGATGCCACCTTTTTCAGGCTTTATCGGCAAGCTATTACTACTACAGGCTGTACCTCAGGGCAGTGCTATGTTGTGGTATTGGTCATTTTTGTTAGGTAGCAGCGTGTTGTTGCTGATTGCTCTGAGTAGGGCGGGTAGTATTTTGTTCTGGCAGGTGTCAGGTTCCGATGTCGAAGCTCGTCTGGTTGGTCGTCGCCGCACTAGTGCTTTGTTGTTGTTGGTGCTTGCGAGTCCGCTGTTAAGCTTGTTTGCCGGACCATTAACAGCCTGGTGTCAGGCTGCGGCTATGCAGTTACAGCATATTGCCAATTTAAATCCGGGGGCCTTCTGATGGTGTCTTTGAAGAACTGGTGGCCAACTCCTATCCGCAGTCTGTTTTTGTTTCTGGTCTGGTTATTATTGAATAACAGTGTGGCTATTATTCACCTGTTTTTCGGCCTGTTGCTGGCCTGGTTGATCCCATTACTTATCCATAAATTCCGGCTTATCCAACCTGGAATCAAAAAACCTGGAGTTGCCTTAGGTTATGGTTTGATGGTGTTGGGTGATATTATTGTTGCTAATCTGCAGGTGATTCGGCTGGTGCTTGGCCCCAACAAAAAATTGCGACCTGCTTTTGTGATAGTGCCGCTGGATTTAACCGATAATCTGGCCATTACCATTCTAGCCAGCACTGTATCTTTAACTCCAGGCACTGTCAGTGCTGATGTGCTGCCGCTCGATGCAGAAGGTGCCGGGCAGCGTTTTTTGCTGTTGCATGTGCTGGATTTAGTGGATGAAGCAGAGCTGATTGCACAGGTGAAGCAACGGTACGAAGCACCATTAAAGGAGATATTTTAATGCTGACTTTAATACTACAAGGTTGTTTTATTGTCGTTGGTTTTGCTCTGTTACTGAACCTTTATGCTGCTATTCGTGGCCCATCAGTGGTCGATCGTTTGTTGGCGCTGGACACCATGTATATCAACAGCATAGCGCTGTTGTTGTTGTACGGAATTTATCTGGGAACCAGTTTAAATTTTGAAGTGGCGTTGTTAATAGCTATGTTGGGGTTTGTTAGTACAGTGGCAGTATGCAAGTTTTTACTGCGTGGCGATATCATTGAGTAGGTGTAGCAGATGAGCATAATTGAATGGCTGGTTGCGATCCTGGTTGTCGCAGGTTCTTTGTTTGTCCTGATGGGCTCGGTGGCGTTGGTCAAATTGCCAGATTTTTATACCCGTTTACATGGTCCAACCAAGGCCACTACTTTGGGGCTCGGCGCTTTAGTATTGGCTTCTATGGCTTACTTTAATTTTGTCAAAGGCGAGCTAAGTTTACAGCAGTTACTAATTGCATTGTTTTTATTTATTACAGCGCCTATTACCGCACATATGCTGATTAAAGCCGCGCTGCATCTAAAGCTAAACGGTGCAAAACAGACATCAGGTAAAGAGAACGCCGGGCTTTAACCTCTGTCAGTTTTCTTCGTCAAAGCCGTTTTCAATCAAAGCCACTACAGCGGTCAGCGCTTGTTGTGCCTCAGCGCCTTCGGTACAGACTTCCAGAGTTTTGCCTTTGCTGCTTGCCAGCATCAATAATGCCAACACACTGCTGGCATCCGCGGTTTGGCCTTCTTGTTGTAATTCAATTTTTGCTTCAAATTGACGGCACAGCTGCACCAGTTTAGTGGCAGCTCTGGCGTGTAAACCTAATTGGTTCACTATGGTGACGGTCTTTTTCAGTTTATCGGCCATGATGTCTCACCAATTCGCGGTGTCTGATTTGTACGTCTTCCCGCTGTAATCGGTAACTCTCAGCTAAAGATTCAGCGATATATACAGAACGATGTTGACCGCCCGTACAGCCTATGGCGATAGTCAGATAACTACGGTTATTGCGCTCTAAATGCGGTAACCAGGTGCCAATAAACTGGTTAA
>NZ_JAIWOI010000199.1 GCF_020217005.1 Rheinheimera sp.
ACGTAAAAAATAACTACGAAGTTCTGTCGGAAGATTGGCATGGATAACTGGTACTTTTACTTGTTATCACAAATAAATAGCGTTAAAGCTGAAAATAATAGCCATTGAACAAAATATCCGCAGAATTATAGCCAGAGTGACATGAGCCTGATGTGCTCTGGGGACAACCGAGGAAAATATATGGAACAATCAACTGCACTCATCACTAATGATGCTGTGGTACTTGGGGTGCTGGCGCTGATATTGGGTTTTGTTTTTCATACCAGCCATAGTTCATCGCCTTTCTGGCAGAAATTCTATCGCTATGTACCTTCTGTACTGCTGTGTTATTTCATCCCGTCACTTTTTAATAGTTTCGGCATTATTGATGGTGAACATTCACAGCTGTATCAAATGGCGTCCCGTTATTTGTTGCCAGCCTGTCTGGTGCTGCTCACTTTGAGTGTCGACTTCAGAGCTATTCTGGGTTTAGGTCCTAAAGCTCTAATCATGTTTCTGACCGGGACTCTGGGCATTATGTTGGGTGGACCTTTGGCGTTGGCATTGGTTGGGCCGTTTTTTCCAGAACAGCTTGGTGGAGAAGGTGCAAACGCGGCCTGGCGTGGTATGTCGACTATTGCAGGCAGTTGGATAGGCGGTAGCGCCAATCAGGCTGCAATGAAAGAAGTATTCGAAGTGGGCGGTGAGATTTTTTCTGTCATGATCACTGTGGATGTTTTAGTAGCCAATATTTGGACAGCCGCTTTATTATGGATGGCAGCCAACGCAGCCCGCATCGATAAAAGTACTGGTGCTGACACCAGAGCCTTACAGCATTTACAAAGTAAAATAGAAACCTATCAGGCAGAAAACTCGCGTAATCCAAAAACTCATGACTTGATGATGATCATTGCCATCGGCTTTGGTGTGGCTGGTGCAGCGCATTTTCTGGCAAATTTGATCGCTCCATGGATTGAACAGCAGGCGCCACAACTGGCTATGTACAGTCTGACCAGCACCTTTTTCTGGATTGTGGTTCTGGCAACTACTTTTGGTTTGTTATTGTCCGGCACTAAAGTCCGGCATTTGGAAGCGACTGGCGCGTCTAAAGTCGGTTCTGTGATGGTCTATATTCTGGTCGCTACCATTGGTATGCATATGGATGTGACTGCGATTATGGATTATCCGGTGATGTTTTTGGTGGGTCTGGTTTGGATCTCCATTCACGCCGCTGTGATGTTACTGGTGATGAAGCTACTGAAAGCACCGGTGTTTTACATGGCTGTAGGGAGTCAGGCCAACGTTGGTGGCGCCGCTTCAGCCCCTGTTGTTGCCGCCGCTTTTCACCCGTCACTTGCACCTGTAGGTGTGTTACTTGCCGTTTTAGGTTATGCCTTAGGTACCTATGGTGCTTACTTATCGACTTTAATGATGCAGTATGTAGCGCCTTAATCAGAGCGCTGCACCTTAAGAAAATGCCCGGGGTTCGGGGTTTATGGCTGTTGGCCAACAGAGATGTTTAAAGTCTGAACCCTGGGTGTGTTTAAGGCGCTGTAGTTGTTGATTCCCGCACTAAAAGTTCAGGAATAAAGACAGGTTGATCGTCCGTCTGTTTGTGGCTGCCCGGTCTGGTATGTTTAAACAGTAACTCTGCGGCACTGCGCGCTATGGTACTGTTCGGCTGATGCGCAGTAGTCAAAGGTGGCCAGGTCTGGCGTGAAAACGGACTGTTTTCAAAACCCACTATAGAAAGTTGTTGTGGGATCTCAATATGCTGCAGCCGGGCGCTGAATAAAGCGCCAGCTGCAATTTCATCATTACAGGCAAAAATAGCTGTTGGCTTGTTGGCTAAGGCTAATAATTGCGTCGCGCCTTTTACTCCGGATTCAAAGGAATAGCTGCCGGGCACAATAAACTTGGGGTTGGTTTCTATGCCTCTTTTTGTCAGTGCGGCTTTAAAACCAGCCAAACGTTCACCGCTTGAACTGTGTTCTTCATCCCCACATAAAAATGCGATTTGGCTGTGACCCAATTCCAGTAAATGGTTAGTGATCTTAAAAGCCGCAGTGAAGTCGTCAACCAGTACACAGTTAGTTTGCTTAGGCGAAGGCGTAGAGCCAGAAATAATACGAACAAAATCTACATTAATACTGCTCAAGGCTTCTGCTATTTCAGGCATTTCAGAAAATGGTGGAGTTAGCACTAAACCCGCCAATCTGGAATGTTGAACCAAATCTATCACTTCCCGCACTATGCCAGGCGATTTTGCATTCGTTGGATGGATCAGCAGCTCATAACCATGCTTACGGCAAGCATCTAGTAAACCTCTCTGCATATCAATAACATAGTAGGCATTGGGGTTGTCGTAGATATAACCTATGCTGTACGACTTGGTGCTGGCCAGATTACGCGCTGCAGCGTTAGGCTGATAATGCAGTTCCTGCATCGCCTGATTTACCTTATCGACTGTCGCTTGTTTTACTGACGGCTCGTTGTTCATTACCCGCGACACTGTCTTAATTGACACACCTGCTTTAGCCGCTACGTCATGAATGGTCACTTTCATTGCTGGATCCCAAAAAGCACAACACCCAATGGTCTTATGCTGAAAATAAATAAGCTGTTTTTCCGCTGAACCAGCTAACTTTATGACAGCGCTGGTCATTTTGTAACAAAGATTAAGCTAAGGGATAACTCTTTTTTGTCAAAACGGCAAACATTTATTCCAGCTTTTTTGGTTAAAAAAACAACTGTTTTTTATTTCCCTGAATAAGTCATAAAAATTGTTTATATAAATCATGTAGATATGGTTTTCTTGCTGAGGCGGGGTCCATCAGTTCACAAAGTTTTATTATAAAAATCAGTTCTAAAGGAACCTGACGGACTTTTTAAATTCGTTTAAATTTTCAGCTAAAGGAATTTGCAAAGCTGATTTTTTTTGTGTATGTTAAATTTCAATGACAGCGTTGTCATGGTGGGGGCATGAAAACCTGTTGTTTCAGGACAAAAAAAATCATCGCACAAAAAAACAGGAATGGGAGAGAAGCTTATGCTGCACAATAAAATGAATAAGTGCGCCGTAGCAGTCAAATTAGGTCTGATGGCTGGTGCCGCCGCTCTGGCGTTTCCGGCAATGGCAGATCAGGCCGCTGATAAAACGGACGCTAAAAAAGAGCAACAGGTTGAAGTAATTCAGGTCACAGGTATTCGCGCTTCGCAGGAAGCAAACTTAAACGCCAAACGTTTCAGCGATACCATTATTGACGTAATTACTGCTGAAGATATTGGTAAATTCCCGGATAAAAACGTAGCTGAATCGTTGCAACGTGTGCCTGGCGTGACTATTCAACGTCAGTTTGGTGAAGGTGCTGCAGTCTCTATTCGTGGTGCTGGTCAGGATTTAACCCTGACTACCTTAAATGGTCAAAACGTTGCTTCTACCGGATGGTTCGTGCTTGAACCTGCCCGTCGTAGTTTCAACTACGAGCTGTTACCTTCTGAACTTGTCGGTGATTTGGAAGTATATAAAAGTTCACAAGCTGACCTGGCGGAAGGTGGTGTTGGTGGTACTGTAGTAGTCAACACCCGCAAGCCACTGGATCTAGATCCCCTGACAGTTTATGGCTCTATTGAAGGTCAGTATCAGACAGATTCAGGTGAAACTGACCCGCTGTTTTCCGGCATGACCAGCTGGAAAAATGATGATGAAACTTTTGGTGTGTTAGTGGCTGGCGTAGTACAAAACCGCAGCCTGCAGCGCCAGGGTAATGAAGCATTCTGGCAATGGGGTGCTGGCCCGGTTGCTTTTGAGCAGGAACGTAAGCGCTCAGCTATTACTGCAACTTTCCAGTACGCACCAAATGATGCTCTGAACATTGTGTTTAACGCAATGGACATGAAAATGGAAGCCGATAACACCAACTACGCGTTGTGGTTAACTCAGGCCGATACCACCTGGGGTGGCGGCACTACGGAAGAGTGGTTGGGAGACCCAAGCAAAGGTGAAGGTACTCCGGTTAAAGGTCCATTAAATGTAGCCTACTGGCAGGCGCGTCCTCGTGAAGCGACCATGAACTCAGATGTTTTCGACGTAAAAGTTGAATACAAAGGTGACAACTATGTCTGGAGTACCCAGTTGGGTGATACTTCGTCCACTGGTGGTACCGATTTTGAAATGGTGGTGGATGACGGTACGGGCGGTACACCAATTCCTGGCGGAACCTATGACTTTACCAAGGGCTACCAAAGCTGGAATACCAATGGTTTTAATATAACAAACTATAATCCGGGTTCCCTCACTATGGGTACCGGGGCCAATTTCAACCGTACACCAAAAGAAGACGGTGAAACTTATATTCAGTCAGATATTAAGTTTGATGTTGAATTAGGTGCGATCAACGCCATAAAAACTGGTTTCCGTTACGCTGATCACAACACCACCAGCCGTCGTTTTGAGTACATTCAGAAAGCTGGTTTTAACCCTACCATTTCTACTGCTGATATTGGTGCAGGCACCATAGATGTAGGGGCGGGCGATTACAGCATTCAAAAGTTTGATCCAAATGCATTAAAAGCTTGGGCCAAAGCCAGCATCATTGGCGAAAACGAAGATCTAGGTGCCTATAGCGAAATTACGGAGAAGAACGCTGCAGCTTACCTGATGGCGAATTATGGTGTTGAATCTATCCGCGGTAACTTTGGTGTGCGCTATGTTACTACAGACGCAACCTCTACTTATTACCTGGCGGGTAAGAAACAAGATTCAGATGCGGATTACGCTGAGTTTTTACCTAGCTTCAACATAGTGATGGATTTGGCTGATGACGTTATTTTACGTGCTTCAGCAGCCCGCACTCTGGCTCGCCCACAATATGTGGACATGTATGTCAATCCAAACGTAATGGGTACTAACGACGATTTACCAAACAACCAGCGCTGGATTGTTGGGAATATCGGTTTAAAACCATTTATCGCCGATCAGTTTGATTTGGGTATTGAATGGTACTTCGACGCGAACTCCATGGTATCTGCTGGTTTGTTCAGTAAAGACGTGAAGAACTTCGTTAACGTAGTGAACTCTTCTGCGTCGGCAGAACAAATCCCATTCCCGTTAACCCGTCCTGAAGAGGCCGCTAACGGCTGGATTGTTCAACAGAAAGAAAACGGTAAAGACGCGACTATTCAGGGTCTGGAGCTGCAGTATCAACAATACTTCGGTAATGGTTTTGGTAGCTTAGTGAACTACACCTACACAGATACTGAAACAGATCCGACGACTTTCAGCGATCTGAACGGTGTGCTGAGCGACAGTTCACGCCACTCTTATAATCTGAGTGGATATTACGAAGATGACCTGTTCCAGGTTCGGCTGTCTTATAACTGGCGTAGTGAATACATGATCCGTGAGGCGGGTTCTTATGGTAACCGTCTGCATGATGATTACGGTAGCCTTGACATGAGCTCTGTATGGCATGTAACTGACCATATTGATGTTAAACTGGACGTTGTAAACATACTGGAAGAGGGTTCTAAGCAATTCGGTAATAATCAGGGACCAAGCTTCTACAATGGTTTTGCTGATGGTTTCCCAATATTTGAGTATGAAATGGCACGCAGAATTTCTTTAGGTGCTAGTTTCAAATTCTAAATTAGGGTAAGTTGGTGGCTTCGAAAAGGGGAGTGAACTCCCCTTTTATATCCCTGGAACCTGAAGTTGCATTTGTAAGATCTGCAATTCCAGTCTCTCAGGGTAAAGGCCTACAGAATTTCAAGCTGCCGCCTTGTTGCTGCAGTTTTAGTCTCTTGGGGTCAGCCACTCAACAAGCCTTCAAAAAGGCTAACGCAACCAATAAGTAGTAGTCAGAGGTTATAGCCATGTCTGTACAAGTTTCCCCATTGTTCCGCGAAAAGCATGCAGCGCTTAAAATCAGTCGGAAAAAAGCTTTTGCTCATATTGAAAATCAACACATAGTGCCAGTAGTTGCGCATGAATTTATTCGTGTTGCCGCTGAATTACCTATAGTTTTTGTGAAAAACAACGAAACTGGCATCTTTGAATCTGTAGCTATGTTAGCCCTGGCTCCAGGTCAAAATCTGTTAGTTCAGGATGGTGAATGGCAAGGCAATTATGTGCCCCGCGTCTTACGTAACTACCCATTGGCGTTAATGGAAGATGGTAACAATCCTGAGCAATTATTAGTGGCCATGATTGAATCCAGTCCAATGGTGAACACTGAAGAAGGTTTTGCACTCTTTAATGAAGACGGTTCCGAGTCTGACTTCCTCAAAGCCAGAACAGCCTCTTTAGGTGAGACCATTCAATTGGCGCAAATGACCAAAGGCTTCAATAAAACACTGGCGGATTTGGAATTACTGATCCCTCAGACGTTGACCATGACAATTGAAGGCAAGCCACGTGAAATCAGCGGTATTTATATCGTTGATGAGAAAAAACTACAGGAATTACCAGATGAGCAATTCCTCGATTTGCGCAAAAAAGGCCTATTGCCAGGAATTTATGCCCATCTGATGTCTCTGCAACAAGTGCAGCGTTTAGGTGAGCGCCAAAGCAAAAACGCAACGGCGGCCTGATTTTAGGCCAGTCGTTTGAGGTTTCCTTATGTCTTCACAAACGACAGAAAAAATACAACATGTTTTAGTGGTTGGCGGTGGTGCAGCTGGTTGGTTAACCGCCTGCCATCTGGCAAAAAAGCTAAAACCAGGCACAGCGGGTGGCGTCAAAGTCACCTTGCTGGAGTCTCCGGACATTCCCATCATAGGAGTAGGCGAAAGCACTGTTCCTGCTATACGTCGTAGTTTGAGTTACCTTGGTATTAGTGAAACCGACCTGGTTCGTCACTGTGAAGCGACTTTTAAGCAAAGTATTAAATTTGTGGACTGGCTGCACAATCCAGTGGCTGGCCAAAGTAGCTATTACCATCATCTGTTTGATTACCCTGATGCCTTTAATTTTGATTTGACGCCTTATTGGTTAGCTGGCACTCAAGCTCAAAGTTATGCCGATGCTTTAACTATTCAGGGTAAGGTTTGCGATGCGGGGCTAGGGCCTAAGCAAATCACCCATGCTGAGTTTGATGGCCTGACTAACTATGCTTATCACCTGGATGCAACTCAATTTGCTGCTTTGCTGGCAAAACACGGCACAGAGAAACTGGGAGTCAGCCGACTGCTGGCGAATGTCACTGACGTTCAGCTGTCGCCCTGTGGCGATATAGCTGCTGTATCAACCGACAGCTGTGGGGCAATTTGCGCCGATCTCTACGTAGATTGCACTGGCTCTAGCTCGCTCTTGTTAGGTAAGGCTCTGAATGTGCCTTTTATTTCCAGACAAGACGTGCTTTTTGCCGACCATGCTCTGGCTTTTCAGCTGCCTTATGAGTCAGAACAGAGCCCAATACCGAGTTTTACTATAGCCACTGCCAAAGAGGCTGGCTGGATTTGGGACATTGGCTTATCCACCCGTCGTGGTACTGGCTATGTGTATTCCAGCAGTCATACCAGCCATGAACAGGCAGAGCAGACATTCCGTGATTATTTAGGCCCGGCTGTGGCGGGAAAAGATGTACGCCGTATTGCGATGCAGGTTGGCTACCGTCAATGTGCCTGGAAACAAAACTGCGTTGCTATAGGCTTATCGCAGGGCTTTGTTGAGCCGTTGGAAGCTACAGGTCTATTGGTGTTTGATGCGACAGCACGGATGTTGGCCGATCAGTTTCCTGCCTCTGTTGGAGCTATAGCTGGCGTGGCGAAACGCTTTAACCAGAAGGTGCAGTATTCCTGGGATAAAGTGATCGACTTTATTAAGTTGCATTATTTTTTATCAAAAAGAGACGATTCTCCTTTTTGGCTTGATAACCGCGATCCTGCTTATGCGCCGGATTCCTTGGTGGAGCAACTAGCCTTTTGGCAGCAGCAATTACCCAGCCATTATGACTTTCCCAGCCGTTTTGAGATTTTTAATCTGGATAACTACCAGTACGTGATGTACGGCATGAATTTTCAGCCAGAGGCCAGTGCTATGAGTCACCAGCTGACGGATCCAAATCAGGCGCAGTTGTATTTCAACAGGGTGCAACAGCAACAGCAACATGCTTTGGCTATGTTGCCAACGCATCGCGCTTTGATAGAGAAAATAAAACAATTCGGCCTCCAAAAAGTGTGAGCCAGGTGACAACACTATGCAACAACAACTCATTACCATAGTAGGTGGCGGTTCTTCAGGCTGGATGACGGCTATCTATCTAAACCGGCTGTTTAATTTACAAAGCCCTCAGGTCAGGATCCGGGTTATTGAAAGTCCGGATATCGGCATTATTGGTGTTGGTGAGGCGACTGTGCACAGCATTCGTTTTTTCTTTGCCGCCATGGGGCTGGATGAGCAGGAATTGTTGCGCGAGACCAATGCAACTTTTAAAACCGGTATTATGTTCCGGAACTGGATGGCACCAGTCGATGGCCAGACCCATCAGTATTTTCATCCCTTTGAGCAACAACAACTGGGTCAGCAATTGGATATCTCCAGCAGTTGGCTGGCCCAGGGCAGGTTTGCCTTTGAACGCTACGACCAAGGCGTATCGTTAAGCGCCGCTCTAATGGCGGCAGGCCATGGCCCAAAAGCGCTGAGTTCGAAACCTTACCAGGGGGTGGTGCCTTATGGCTATCATCTGGATGCGGCTATGCTGGCGCGGTTTTTAAAGCGTAAAGCTGTTGAGGCAGGAGTGGAGCATATTGAAGACACCATCACTGATGTCACAGTAGAAGATGGCTGTATCAGTGCCGTGCATGGCGCTAAAGCCAGTTACAGTTCCGATACCTTTATCGATTCAACAGGTTTTCGCAGCCTGCTGATCAGTCAATTAAAGACCGATAACTGGCAGTCCTTTACCGACGCTTTACCTTGCAATAGAGCTGTGGCTATTCAGCGCGAGTTACCGCCAGGGCATAGCCCAAATCCGTACACTGTGGCGACAGCTCTGAGTAATGGCTGGGTATGGCAGATTGACCTAACCAGCCGGCAGGGCACAGGTTATGTGTACGATGGTAACAGACTGAGCAAAGAGCAAGCAGAGCAGGAGCTACGAGATTTCCTCGGCTGGGATTCGGAGTTCATCAAATGCACTCATCTGGAGATGAACGTTGGCTGCCGCAAGGAATTTTGGATTGGCAACTGTATCGCAGTGGGGCTGGCTGGTGGCTTTATTGAGCCACTTGAATCGACAGGTTTGCACCTGATTAACCTCGGTGCTCGTTTGCTTGGCACTCATTTAATGCAAAAGCAGCCGGCGCAGGCGGTGAAAGACGCCTACAACAAATCGATGAATGGTTTTTATCAGGATTTGAAGCAGTTCATTGTGCTGCATTATTGTCTGAGCAACAGAACAGACACCGAATTCTGGCGTGGTATGCCAGCCAAAGCGCAGTTGTGTCCCGGCTTGCCGGAAAAGCTGGCGTTGTGGCAGCATAAAATCTGTGAATACCATGACTTAGCTGGTGGTTATGCCACTACCTTTGTTGACGAGAACTACCGATACATTCTGTATGGTATGCAGCATTATCCAGCACTGCAGTACCAGTGTACTGAGCTTGATAAACAGGTGTTTGGGCGGTTGCAGCAGTTATCGGAAAAAGCCGTCAGTATGACCATGCCGCAACAGGACTTTTTGCGAAAACTAGCCTCAGATTGTTAAAAAGTCAGCTGTCAGAGCTGAGCTTCCAGCTCTGCGGCCAAGCCGGCTAACTGGCTTTGATACTTTTTCCAACTGCCAACAGAGGACTGAAACATGGGTTGGCGCACCTGGCTATTACTAACCGTATGTACAGAGCGGATATTCTGATGAAAATCCAGGCACTGTTCCTGCCAGGGCAAGTCCAAAAACTCCAGTAACTTTTTGCTTTGTTGCTGCTGCTCTGTGACCAGCAGCTCGTAGTCTATAGTGAGAATTTTCTGCGGTAACTGCTGCTGCCAATAGTTCATCAGCCGCCGGTAGGCCAAATAATAGTG
>NZ_JAIWOI010000200.1 GCF_020217005.1 Rheinheimera sp.
CTTTAGCTCTTCCAAATCGTAACTAAAGGCGATGCCATCGGCAAACAGCTGGCGGTAACAACCCCAAATGGTATCCATAGCGTTGCGGCGGCAATGAATAATCCGGGCGCCGGGCAGGGCTTTATGGATTAAGCCTATCGCCTTAAAATTAAGCGGCATTTTGTCGGTAAAGTAGCTTTTTTGTTGTAGATAGGTAGTAGCTTTGAGGTACTGCTGTCCGAGTTGATGCCAGTCTTGTGCTGAGAAATCTCTGGCCCATTCAGGATAGGCTTTGTGCACTTGCTTCTGTTGCAATAAGTCGGCACTGGCCCGGCCCAACTCAAACAATTCGTCCCCGGCAATCACCTCGCTATGGCTGGAGATAATCTGCTCCACTAAGGTGGTGCCTGAACGCGGCATACCGAGAATAAAAATGACGTGCTGACCTAAGCTGGGGTCAACCGCGGGTTGCTCTAGCAGTTGAGCGTCAAAATGCCTGGCAATACTGTCCAGTTCAGCCAGTTCTCTGCTGCTTTGATAAGGCAGGCTGCGTCTTTTTGCCTTAGCGCCTTGTTGCAGTGCGTCAAAGGCTTCGGTATACAGGCCTGCCTTGTCATAGGCACTAAACAGGCTGTAATAAAAGCTGGCCTGATCCTTTTGGCTGGTCGCTGTAGTAGCCAGTTGCTGCAGTTGTTCCAGTTCGGATTGTGACAACTGTTTGACTAAATCTGCTCTTTGCCACCAACTCTCAGCCTGATGCGGGTTTAGTGCTATAGCCCGCTGTAGATAATCCGAAGCCAGCTGTAATTGGCCCGCTTCTTTATGCAATACACCCAATTGATGTAACAGAGCCGCTGTAGTTCCACAACGTTGCTGCGCTAACAACAAACTCTCAATGGCCTGTTGATGCTGCAACGAGAAACGCTGCGCCATAGACAGTGCCTGATAGCCTAATAAGTGCTGCGGCATGCGCTCCGTGCAGAGTTGCGCATAGTGCTGCAGCTCTGTAAGTCGCCTTAATTTAAACAACAGTGGAAACAGCAGTTGATAACCTGTCAGAAGCTCTGGTTGCTCTGTTTGAAGTTGCAACAAAGCTTGCAGTGCCTGCTCATTTTGGCCCATCTGCATCAGATGCTGAATAGCGGTTAACTGTGGTGCTGAGTTTTGTTCTGCTGTCATTTCGTCCCGTAACCCTGCTCGCTATTAAGAATTTTCTCGCTACAAGCTTTAGCTTAAAAAAACAGTCTTAAAACTGCAAAAAAACACTTGATTTGGTGAAAATAAACACTAATATCATTATGACAGCGTTGTCATTGATGTAAGGTTTTATCTTTGAGCTGTCCCGGAACAGCCTGTGCTCAGATGTGAGTGTCATTCGGCTGTCGGAAGTTTGTTCGCGTCTGAGGGCTGTTACTGCAGCCTCGGGACCGAATTGGTGGAGACTGGGTTTGCCCGGATCTCCACCACCTGGAGCATTGTGTTTTAGTTGCCAATCCTTACCCAAGGGTCTTCGGGGATACTGCGTGCAGTGTCCTCTTTTTTTATTGGTAGGGAAGGGGCTATGTCACCACTGACAGGCGCAGAGTAGAGATGATACAACTCGAAAGACTCAATGCGCTCATCATAGGCAAGCAGTGTGATCAACCTAGTCAAGCTGGCGTTGATCTTTTCGACTGGCAAAGTAATGGAAGGCCCATTAAAGTGGCCGCAGGGTTTGCCTAAAATCCATGCTGATATATAGGGAGAAATAGGTGCAGCAAGTTAGATGGGGCATCATAGGTTGTGGCAATGTCACCGAATTAAAAAGTGGCCCTGCTTTTAACAAAGTAGCTAACTCAGCCCTGGTGGCGGTGATGCGTCGTGATGCGGCCAAAGCTGAAGATTATGCCAAACGTCATCAGGTGCCTCGCTGGTATAGCGACGCGTCGCAGCTGATCAACGACCCTGAAGTCGATGCTGTTTATATCGCGACTCCGCCTGATAGTCATAAAGACTATGCGTTGCAGGTTGCAGCTGCGGGTAAAATTTGTTGTGTTGAAAAACCTATGGCGCTGAATGCAGCAGAGTGCCAAGAGATGATCAGGGCTTTTGAACAAAAAAATTTGCCTCTGTATGTGTCTTATTACCGACGTTCCTTACCGCGTTTTCTTAAGATCAAAGCTTGGCTGGATACGCAGCTTATTGGTGAGCCGCGGCAGGTGCAATGGAACTTTAGCCGCAGCCCTAATGCTGCTGACTTGGCTGGGCAGTATAACTGGCGCACCGATCCCGCTAAAGCAGGAGGGGGCTATTTTATCGATTTAGCCAGCCATGGCCTTGATTTACTGTTGTATTTACTGGGAGATGTGGTGGACGTGCGGGGCTTTTGCCAGAATCAGCAAAAGCTCTACGCCGCTGAGGATGCTGTCTCGGCAGTCTGGCAATTCCAATCTGGTTGTTTAGGATGTGGTTTTTGGAATTTTGGTGCTGCTGAACGTCAGGACCAAGTGGTGATTTATGGCAGTAAAGGTCGGATTGAGTTTTCTGTCTTTGAAAACCAACCAGTGTCGTTGTTAACTGCTGATCAGCAGTTAAGTCTGGATATTGCACATCCGGAAAATATCCAGTTTTACCATATTCAGGCCATGGTAGAAGACCTGTTGCACAGCAGGGGGCACCCCTCTACGGGGAAAACCGCGGCCAGAGCCAGCTGGATGATGGAACACATACTGGGACCAAGTTAAAAATTCTGTCCCAGTATTTAACTACTCTAAGTCATCTAACACAGCTCCTTTCGCCCAGAGGTGGGACAGAGCCGAAGCTCTGATCCAGCCGCTAATCCAGCTTGGTCACTCTGCTGGTGGCGCCATTTTTGGCTTTGCTACGTAACAGAAGGTTGGTACTGACTTTGATTGCTTCAGTATAAGGTACCCAGCTTTTGCCTTGATCTTCACTGTATTCAATCTGTAAGCCTGGCCATGCACTATTGGCCAATAACAAGCCATCTTGCAACACTGCTCCGGGAGGCGGCAGATACAAAGCCACACCAGCTTCGGCTAAACGGGGAAGTTCTTTCTGTGTTAAGGTCCAGCCAAAACGTTGCCAATCACGCTGCCTGGCTGCAACATCAGGTTTTGCCGCTTCCCAGTCTGCTTTGTGCCAGGCTCTTTCGGCTAAGGCCAATAAGCGTGGATATAACATTTCTTCCAATTGCTGCGCTGTGCGAATGGTTTCAGTCCAGATCTGTCCTTGTATACCCAGAATGTTTTCAGGTCTTTCCAAAGCTGGTAACTCTTTACCTAATAAGGTTTCAAGATCTTCAATAGGTTTGCCTTCACGGGTTTTGTCGGCATTGGCGTATAAATCATCTGGCATATAACCGAAGACTTTGGCGACGTCGGTAAAGCGCGCAGCCCAGTAATAGCCTCTTTCTTCAGGATGAGCTTCATACGGATGATCAAAATACAAGTGGGTGCCGTGTGACAGTACTACCTGGTAACCGGCATTGGCTAAACGATAGGCGCGATCAGCGACACCCCATTCCCAAATATTATCCCAAACGTTGGCATAGACTTGTTCATTGGCAAATTGCTGGCGGTTAAACGGAGTTTTCGCGTCGTACATCAGACCGTCTTCCCAGCCACCTAACCTAAGCTGTCGTTGTGCTGCCAACTGGGCAACTTTGGCAACAAAATAAGGCTTTAAGTCGGCCACACCTGCTACACCGTTGTCTGGAGAAGCTATTAACTTCTGACAGGCAGGGGACGCTGTCCAGGAGCCGGCGCCGGTTTCATCGCCGCCCATGTGGAAAGTGCTCAGTTGTAATCCGGCCTGACGGTACATTTGTTGCAGTTCATACAGTACTTTATCGACAAAAGCATAAGTAGAAGGCATACAGACGTTGATTGAGTTGTCTGTGTAGTTTTGCACCGTCATGTACTTGGATTTATCCAGTGGATCTGACAGTAAAAATTGTGTTGCTTCCTGTTCTTTGCCTTGCTCTTTTAGCGTCAGATAACGGGCTTGCATAGCTTTGACTGCAGCTCTGGCGTGTCCTGGCATATCTATTTCAGGGATCACCTCAATATGGCGCACAGCCGCATATTTTAGAATCTCAATAAAGTCTGCTGTGCTGTAATAGCCATTGCCGTTGCCCGATTTGAAAGGACCTGTACCAAGCTGAGTCAGCAGGCAGTTTCGTTCTGACAGGTCAAAGCAGCGATAGGCGCCTAATTGGGTTAACTCTGGTAAGCCAGGGATCTCGATGCGCCAGCCTTCATCTTCAGTTAAATGCAGATGTAGCTTGTTTAGTTTATAGCGGGCTAATTGATCAATCATCCGCAATGTTACTTCTTTACCATGAAAGTTACGCGCCATATCGTAATGCAAGCCGCGCCAGCCATAACGGGGCCAGTCGCTGATGGTCACGTTGGACAGAACATTGCGCTGCCCATCAACCGGGAGCAGGCTCAATAAGCTTTGTACCGCATAAAAAGCACCAGCGTTATCATTTCCGCTGATGACGATCTGATCGTCATGTACCACCAACTGATAGCCTTGCGGGTGGTCTTTGCGCCCGGTCATACCCAAAGCAATGTGGGGTTGATTTGCGGCAGGAGTGTTAGTCACCAAGGGTAAAGACAAACCAGTGATTTGCGTTAGTTGTTGCTGTAAATAAGTCGCTTCAGAACTTAAGCGGCCGGCGTGATAAATAACCCAATCACTGCTAAGTTGAGTTTTTCCGCGTTGGTAGCTGATTTGTTTTGGGCTGGGTACTATCGAAAGTTGCTCGGGTTTCTCAAAGGCAGATAGCTGTTGCTGGTTGAGGACAAAGCGGTTTTGGCTGGTGGCTATCGGATATAAATCCGGACCAGGTTGATTAAAGCGCTGAAGCTGCTCCGGTTTTGTATAAGCCTCAACAAAACGACTGAAATCTTCTGTGTCCGTGTTGGCGAAAATTTCAGGAGTTAAACCATTGGCTGTGATAAAGGCCCTTGGCATCCAATCACTGTAGCTTACAAGGGCAGAAGAAGGTGAAAAGCTAAAGCGCAGCTGTTGACCTGGTTGCAAACCTTTAAAGCCTGTTGTGGGTGTCAGACGGTGTAAATCACCTTGTATATGCTCTAAAGTTAAGCCTTGTTGGGTTGTTGTATCCAGTTTTCTGATCGCGTGGAAATAAATCTCCCAGCTACCGGCTCCTGCAGTCAGAGTTATTGTCGACTTATTGTGCAGCAACAATTCAGCCTGAACTTTACTTTGTGTTGCTGAAGTAAAGTTGCTTTTTAACCCAAACTTTAATTCGGTGTTGTTGGCTAATTCAGCTAGTTCTGTCTGGGTAATAGCAAAAACTTGTCCACTAAAAAAGTAACCAATACAAAGCCATAGTAGTAAAAAATACTTCATCGTACGCTCCCCTTAACAGCGGTACACTGTACCTAGTGTTATTCCCTGATGGATATCATCCCCCTGAGTGTCTAAAGCCGCAGATTTTAAAAATACTAACTGCCTTATCCGCTGAGGGGATAGATCAACAATACTGGCATCTGACATCATTTAGATAGTCAAAGTGACAGAACAATGACAAGATGGACCTCTTTTAATTGTTTGATTTATAAAGTTAATTTGTTTTGTTTTTTGCATTCATCGAAAAAATAAGTTCGATTTTTAAACAAGGGTCTTGTTATTTGTCAAAATTATTATATGCTGAATTAAAAAAATGACAACGCTGTCAATTGACATTTTGTTGAAATAATAGACAGCGACAGGTGAAAGCTTAATCTGACTGGATTAACGCAGGCCAGAGGACAATGCAACGAGGTTGGTGGGATGACTACAGCAGTAGGCTATGATGGCCCGTTTTATTTAGGTGTAGATGGTGGCGGCAGCAAATGCCGGGTCATCATAGTCACAGAGGATAATCAAGTCATAGGGGAGGGCTTATCTGGCCCTGCAAATCCGTTACGTGGCATGAAAGTGGCAACCGACTCTATTCTTGCAGCCACTCAACAGGCGCTAAATTGTGCTGGCATGGCCTTCAAGGATATGTCCAAATTAATTGTTGGTGCAGGTTTAGCTGGTGTCAATATGCCGGAGTATTTCCGTATTTTTTCTGAGTGGCAACATCCTTTTCAAGAAATGCACCTGACCAGTGATTTACATGTGGCTTGTATTGGTGCCCACCAGGGCGGTGATGGTGCGGTGATCATTGCAGGTACAGGTTCTTGTGGTCTGGCTGATGTGAAAGGTCAATTAATTGAAGTTGGTGGTCATGGCTTTCCTTACGGAGATAACGGCAGCGGTGCCTGGATCGGTTTGCAGATGGTACACCATGTGTTGTTGGCCAAAGATCAGTTAGGCCCGCAAACTCTGCTAACAGATTTGCTATGTGACGAATTAAAACTCAGTCAAACCCTGGCTCTGGTGGATTTTTTCATGCATGCCAGCCCAACTACTTATGCTAAGTACGCGCCACTGGTGTTTACAGCTGCAGAACGAGGCGATCTATTGGCGCAGCAACTGGTACAACAGGCTGCCGCCCATATTAGTGCTATAGCTCAACGATTACTAAGCATAAATCCACCACGTTTATCTTTAATTGGTGGTTTGGCGCACAAACTACAACCTTTTTTGACCTCAGAAGTACAGCAAAAAGTTACGCCAGCTTTAGCTGCACCTGAATTTGGCGCTGTCTGGTTTGCAAAACAGCGCCAACAAAAAGCCCAACGTATTTCTTAACTTTAAGCAGTGAGTAACAGAACCATGACCCGCACTATTATGGCGCAGGAAGCAGCAGAAGCTCCAAGCCGGATCCGAGAACAACTAACAGCTAATGCCAATCGTATCGCTGACATAGTCCGGTTGATCAAACAAAAACAACCCCGTTATGTCTATATGGTTGGTCGAGGTTCGTCTGATCATGCCGGTGTCTTTGCAAAGTATCTGATTGAAATTGAAATCGGATTACCTGTTGCTGCCGCTGCTCCCTCTATAGCCAGTGTATACAACAAACAGCTGGATTTAACCGGGGCTTTAGTACTGGTTATTTCACAGTCGGGCCGCAGCCCGGATATTCTCGCTCAGGTCGCTATGGCGAAGGCTGCTGGTGCTTTAGTCGTTGCTTTGGTCAACGATGAAAGTTCACCTTTGGCTGAACAAGCAGATCAGGTCATACCCCTGAATGTGGGAGCGGAAAAAGCAGTAGCTGCAACAAAGAGTTATCTGGCCACATTAAGTGCTTTATTACAACTGGTGGCGGCCTGGTCAGGTAACAGCCAATTGCAGGATGCTGTGCTCAGTTTGCCCGAACTATTGGAGCGAGCTATTGATTTACCAGCTCAGCTAACAGCGCAATCTCTGGAAAGTGTTGAGCATTTAGTAGTGTTGGGCCGCGGACCGGGTTACGCCATCAGTCGTGAAATAGCCTTAAAGCTGAAAGAAGTCTGTGGCATTCACGCAGAAGCCTTTTCCAGTGCGGAATTCCTTCACGGTCCTGTCACTTTGGTCAAAGATCAGTTTGCCATCGTGGATGTCAGCATAGCGGATGAAGCCAATGCTGCCCATCAGGCACAAATCGCTGAAGTGCGTCGCCGTGGTGCCCGTATAGTGCATTTACATCACAGTGATTTATTGTCCAACCCGCGGGTGTTACCTCTGGCGTTGTTACAACGTTTTTATCTGGATGTTGAAGCTGTAGCCCGCAGTAGGGGCGTCAACCCCGATGCGCCTCCCGGACTGAATAAAGTTACTAAAACAGTTTGATGAGGTCCTGATGCAGCAGATTTCAGTCGCACGGCTTTTTGATGGTCAACACTGGCAACATAATGTCACTCTGAGTATCGACTCAGGCCGGATTCATTCGATCCGACCCGCAGATGGGCCTGTGCTTGAAGGCACACTAGTCCCGGGTTTTATCGACGTTCAGGTGAACGGTGGCGGTGGCGCTTTATTTAACACCAGCACCAACGCCGAAGCGCTGCGCACTATGGTCAAAGCTCATGCTCAGTTTGGCAGTACGGCGCTATTGCCTACTGTCATTACAGATTCTGTGGCTGTGATGCAGCAGGCTGCTGATGTGATAGCGCAAGCTATAGCAGACAAAGAACCTGGAGTGTTGGGCGTGCATTTTGAAGGCCCACATTTGTCTGTGCCAAAAAAGGGCGTGCACCCGCAAAACTATATCCGGCCTTTATCAGAAGCTGAGCTGGCGATTTATCGCCGTACTGACTTAGGCATTAAGTTAATCACCGTAGCTCCTGAAACCATCAGTCCTCAGCAAATCAAAGACTTAGTCGATGCAGATGTGATTGTCTGTTTAGGCCATAGCAATACAGATGCAGCCACAGTACAGGCAGCTTTGGCTGCAGGTGCTACAGGTTTTACGCATTTATACAATGCGATGTCGCCTTTGACTTCGCGTGAACCCGGAGTGGTAGGTGCGGCTCTGGCTGATGCTGATAGTTGGTGTGGTGTGATTTTAGATGGTTTACATGTACATCCGCTGGCCGTGAAAGTCGCTTTAGCCGCTAAACCAAAAGGCAAAATGTTGATTGTCACAGATGCGATGTCGCCTGTGGGAACCAGCCAAACCGAGTTCGATTTTTTTGATGGTAAAGTAATTCGTGACGGCAATAAGTTAACCAACCTAAACGGCAATCTCGCCGGATCAGTGCTGGATATGGCCAGTGCGGTCTCTTATGCAGTGAATGAGCTGGGTCTGGAGTTGTCCGAGGCGGTCAGGATGGCATCTTTGTATCCAGCTGAGTTTTTAGGCATCAGTAAAGAACGTGGCCAAATTCGAATTGGCAGTATGGCTGATCTGGCATTGCTGAATAACAAAGGGGTTGTGCAACAGTGCTGGCTGGAAGGTCGCCCTTATATCTGAGTGTAAAATATCCAATAAATTCAACATAATAATTATTAAAGCAACAGGAAGGAATTATGGAAATGACAGTTGATACTCCCAAGGCGCGCAGCAGTGTTGTGCCTATGGCCATAGTGGCCATGCTGTTTTTTGTATTAGGTTTTGCCACCTGGCTCAATGGTTCTCTGATGCCTTATTTAAAGCAGATGCTGCAGCTCAGCCCACTGCAGGCCTCACTGGTGCTGTTTTCTTTTTATATAGCCGTGACTTTTACAGCTTTGCCATCAGCCTGGTTGATACGCCGGGTTGGTTATAAAAATGGTATGGCGTTGGGGATGGCCGTGATGATGCTGGCAGGCCTTTTGTATATTCCGGCAGCACAAACCCAGACTTTTGCTCTATTCCTTTTTGCACAACTGGTCATAGGGGCGGGCCAAACTTTGTTGCAAACCGCAGTTAATCCATATGTTGTGAAAATCGGCCCAGAAGACACCGCAGCTGTGCGTATCAGCATTATGGGTATTTTAAACAAAACTGCTGGCGTAGTGGCGCCTTTGGTGTTTACTGCACTTATCGTCAGTGGCTTTACTGCGCCTGCTGAAGCGGTGCTGACATCTGAGCAAATTGACGCTATGGCGGCAAGCCTGGTTTTCCCCTACCTGGGGCTGGCGGTGTTTTTAGGTTTGCTTGCGCTGGCGGTCAAATATTCGCCTTTGCCTGAACTGGAAAAAGAGTCGGATACAGGCACTGGTATCGATCAGTTAAAAGCTGTGCTGGCTAAGCCTGCTTTGGTGTTTGGTGTGCTGTCGTTATTTGTTTATGTGGCCGTTGAAGTGATAGCGGGCGATACCATAGGTCTATTTGCCTTATCACTAGGGGTTGAACGTTATACAGTCATGACCTCTTATACTATGGCCTGTATGGTGTTGGGTTATGTGTTGGGCATAGTACTTATACCCCGGGTGCTGTCTCAGCAAAAAGCTTTAGCCATTTCTGCAGTGTTGGGCCTGGTTTTGACACTGGCTATAGTTTTGGGGGACAGCAGCTCTTATCTGATTGCGAATACGCTGTTGATACCTTTTGGCGGTACAGCTTTACCTGATACTTTGCTGTTTATCGCTATACTTGGCCTGGCTAATGCCATAGTCTGGCCTGCGGTCTGGCCACTGGCATTATCTGGCC
>NZ_JAIWOI010000201.1 GCF_020217005.1 Rheinheimera sp.
TGGGGGCGTTAACCAGCATAGGCTCAGCTTTGTTAATTATGGGGATAGCTGGCGGTGCTTTTGGTCCTTTATTCTGGGGCCTTGCCAGCAGTACCGGGCTAGGCCAGCAGGGCGCTTATCTGGTGATGTTTCCTTGCTATGCCTTTATTTTGTTTTACGCTCTGAAGGGGCATAAACTGACGAGCTGGGGACGCAGTTAATGTCATCGCCACGTTTTTATGCGCTGGATGCGTTGCGTGGACTGGCAATAGCCTTAATGATACTGGTCAACACCCCAGGCTCCTGGCAGCACGTCTATAGTCCATTACTGCATGCCGCCTGGGATGGTTTTACCTTCGCGGATATTGTTTTTCCCACCTTTTTGTTTGTTGTGGGCGCTGCAATGTTTTACTCGCTTAAAAATACAGAACTGTCGAAAGACAGTGTCTGGCGGGTGAGCATCAGGGCGTTAAAACTTATAGGTGTTGGAGTGCTGCTGAATTATGTTCCTTTTACTGTTGAGTTGGCAGAACTACGTTTACCTGGCGTTTTACAACGTATAGGTTTGGCCTACTGGGTCGCTGCACTTTTGGTCTTAAGCATAAAGCGTCGCTATTTGCCTTTTATCGCTGTGGCTCTGGTGGCGTTGTACTGGTTAGCTTTGGTACTTGGTGGAGGAGAGCAGCCTTATAGTCTGGAACATAACCTGGTCAGGCAGTGGGATTTAGCGATTTTTGGCTCAGCTCACTTGTATCAGGGCTTTGGTCTGGCGTTTGACCCTGAAGGCTTGTTGAGCACCTTGCCTTGTGTAGTAGCTGTATTAATAGGTTTTGGTACAGCGTCAGCTTTGCAGGGGAGACAACATCAGGACGCCTTGCGGCTGCTACTGATCTTAGGTGTGAGCTTGTTGTTGCTGGCTGGACTTTGGCAGATATTCTGGCCAGTGAATAAAGCTTTGTGGTCAGGCAGTTATCTGGCGTTGAGCAATGGTTTAATTTTGCTGATATTAGCAGTTTTGGTCTGGTGTATAGACGTCAAAGGTTGGACTAAAGCGGCACAACCTCTAAAGGTGTATGGCACGAATCCACTTTTTATTTACGTTTTAGCCTGGTTATGGTCTGTCTTGATAGGGCAGCTGATTTTTATTCCAACAGAGGCAGGTTCGGTATCGCTCTATCAGTTGGGCTTTGAACTTTTAGCTCTGGTTTTCCCAGCTAAACTGGCTTCATTGGTCTTTGCTGTACTGCACGTGATTGGATTCTGGTACCTGTCATTGCTGCTGTACAGACGCAATATCATTATTAAGCTTTAAAAAGTGGGGTCAGATCACATTGTTAACAGTTAACAATGTGATCTGACCCCACTTTTTAAACTGCAGTAAATTTTTGCTTCAGAGCTTGCTCCACGTGAGCAGCAACAAAACGGCTGACGTCACCACCGTGTCTGGCAACTTCTTTCACCAAAGTGGACGAGATAAAAGTATTTTTCTCTGAAGGTGTCATAAACAAACTATCTAAATCTGGGTTGAGCTGGCGGTTCATACTGGCCAGTTGGAATTCATACTCAAAATCAGCCACTGCCCGTACTCCACGCAATAACACCTGAGCCTGATTTTGTTTGGCAAAATCAGCCAGCAGGCCAGAGAAACCCACCACTGTGACATTTGGAAGATCAGTAAAACATTGTTCTGCCAGCTGTACCCGCTCCGTCAGACTAAATAAAGGTTGTTTGCTGGGATTAGAGGCGACGGCCACTATCACTTGATCAAATAAACGCGCAGCCCTTTGCACTAAGTCACTGTGACCATTGGTTAAAGGATCAAAAGTACCGGGATAAATTGCTTTGGTTTTCATTGTTTTATGCGGATCCCTGTGTTGTTTAAATCTAAAGTAATTGGTGATGCAGTGAGTACAACAGCGCGTCAATTCTCAGCTGCATAGATAAACTATGTGGCTGAAACTAAAGCGCGAAATTAACAAAACTGTAGCTTCAGATAAGAAGGCTAGACACGACTAGAGTTTTTAATCGAATTGGCGTTACTATAGCAAATTAATAAAAAATAAATAAAAAAGAAATACGCGGATGGATAAGAAGTTACGGACCAAAGACAAGATACTGCAGGCCAGTATTGAGTTGTTTAATCTACAGGGTGAACGCTCTATTACCACTAACCATATAGCGGCTCACTTGGGCATTAGTCCCGGCAACCTGTACTACCATTTTCGCAACAAAGAAGACATAGTACGGAATATCTTCCGTGAATATGCCAAGTTGCTCGATAGCAGGCTACAGCCTCCGACTCAGCCCTCTGAAGCGCTGGACTCCTTAGCTCAGTATCTGGATGTGGTGTTTGAGCTGATGTGGCGTTTCCACTTTTTTTACGCCAATTTACCGGACATTTTGTCACGGGACCCGGCGTTGCAGCAGGACTATTTAACGGTACAAAAGGCTGTACTTGCTAAGGTTATTTCAGTGTTATCGGCATTAAAAAAAGCTGATGTTATTGCGATAGATGATGCAGATATCGCCAACTTTGCGCATACCATCAAGCTGGTTGTGACCTTCTGGATCAGTTATTTAAAAACCCAGGATCCACATAGGACCATGAGTAAAGAACAGGCTTATCTTGGTGTGCTCAAAGTGCTGCTTTTATTTAAGCCCTACGCAACATCTCATGCTATGCCGCGTATAGAGAAACTGCAGCAACATTATCAGGTGTTGTCTGGTGATCAGACGATTTAAAAGCCGACTGGCAACTATTTGCTACGCAACTAATCCGATCTGCAGCCTTTTCTGACAGAAAAGCGCTGCATCCCTCCTGCGTAATGATTACAATACGGCGGTTTTTACCAAGTCCCTCAGCCTTTCCGGAGAAAGTTATGCGAACGACTCCTTTCCTTGCACACTTACAACAACAAATAGAAGACGTAAAAGTGCAGGGCCTGTACAAAGCTGAACGAGTGATTAGCTCTCAGCAACAAGCCGCCGTAACAGTAGGTCATGAACAAGTACTCAATTTCTGTGCTAACAACTATTTAGGTTTAGCCAATAATACTGACCTGATTAAAGCTGCCCAACAAGGTCTGGACTCTCACGGTTTTGGTGTGGCCTCTGTGCGTTTTATCTGTGGTACTCAGGACATTCATAAAGAACTGGAACAAAAAATCAGCAGCTTTTTAGGCACTGAAGACACTATTTTGTATTCCTCTTGTTTTGATGCCAACGGTGGTTTATTCGAAACTATTTTAGGCGCTGAAGATGCGGTGATCTCCGATGCGTTAAACCATGCCTCTATTATCGACGGTGTCCGTTTGTGTAAAGCCAAACGTTACCGTTATGCCAATAACGATATGGCCGAATTAGAAGCCCAGTTAAAACAAGCTGACGCAGATGGCGCCCGTTTTAAACTCATTGCCACAGACGGCGTATTTTCGATGGATGGTGTGATTGCCGACTTAAAATCCATCTGTGATTTAGCCGACAAATACAATGCGCTGGTAATGGTCGACGACAGCCACGCTGTAGGTTTTGTTGGTAAAAATGGCCGCGGTACCCACGAATACTGCGACGTGCTGGAGCGGGTCGATATTATCACTGGTACTTTAGGCAAAGCTTTAGGTGGCGCTTCAGGTGGTTATACCTCTGGTAAAAAAGAAGTGATTGAGTGGTTACGCCAGCGTTCACGCCCTTATTTATTCTCTAACTCTTTAGCGCCTTCTATTGTGACAGCCTCTATTAAAGTGCTGGACTTACTGGCCAATGGTGATGCTTTGCGCGCTAAGTTGTGGGACAACGTCAGTTATTTCCGCGAAAAAATGTCAGCCGCTGGTTTTACCCTGGCAGGTAAAGATCACGCTATCATTCCAGTGATGTTAGGTGATGCCAAAGTTGCAGCTGAAATGGCTCGCCGTATGCTGGCTGAAGGCATTTATGTAGTGGGATTCTCTTTCCCTGTAGTGCCAAAAGATCAGGCGCGCATTCGCACTCAGATCTCGGCCGCTCATGACAAAGCACACCTGGATAAAGCCATAAGTGCTTTTATCCGTATTGGTAAAGAAATGGGCGTAATTGCCTGAGGACGCCATGATGAAAGCATTAGCAAAATTAAAAGCAGAACCGGGTATTTGGCAAACCGAAGTGGAGATGCCAAAAGTAGGCCCAAATGATGTTCTGATCAAAATCAAAAAAACCGCCATTTGTGGCACAGACGTGCATATCTACAAATGGGACGAATGGGCGCAAAAAACTATTCCTCATGGCATGGTGGTAGGGCACGAATATGTCGGTGAAGTGGTCGACATGGGCTCTGAAGTCCGTGGTTTTGCCAAAGGCGACCGCGTTTCAGGTGAAGGTCATTTAGTTTGTGGATTCTGCCGTAACTGCCGCGCTGGCCGCGTGCATTTATGCCGCAACACCGTAGGTGTAGGCGTAAACCGTGAAGGCTCTTTTGCTGAATACCTGTCTATTCCGGCCTTTAACGTCTTTAAAATTCCGGACAATATTCCGGACAATATCGCCGCTATTTTTGACCCCTTTGGTAACGCTGTGCACACAGCTTTGTCATTTGACTTAGTAGGTGAAGACGTCTTAATTACAGGTGCTGGTCCTATAGGTATTATGGCGGTCGCTGTGGCTCGCCATGTCGGTGCCCGTCATATAGTGATCACAGACGTGAACCCGTACCGCTTAGAATTGGCGCGCAAAATGGGTGCAACCCGGGCTGTGGATGTGAGTAAAGAAAGTTTGCAGGACGTGATGAAAGAACTCGGTATGACCGAAGGTTTTGACGTAGGTCTGGAGATGTCGGGTGTACCTTCTGCCTTCCGTAGCATGTTAGATACTATTAACCACGGTGGAAAAATTGCCATGCTGGGTATTCCACCTTCAGATATGGCGGTGGACTGGAACAAGGTTATTTTCAAAGGCCTGGTGATCAAAGGCATTTATGGCCGTGAAATGTTTGAAACCTGGTACAAAATGGCCAGCTTAATTCAGTCCGGTCTGGATTTAAGCCCGATAGTGACCCACGAAATGCCAATGGAAAACTACAAGGAAGGTTTTGAGATTATGTGCTCAGGCCAGTCCGGTAAGGTGATCCTGAACTGGAGTTAAACCTGAAAATGGGGTCAGATCACATTAGTTATGCGTAACTAATGTGATCTGACCCCATTTTTAAAGCCCCCCGCTTGGCAGCCTAAATGCGATCTGCTATCATTTGATAATAATTCTTATCTAATCACGCTACGGCTCCAATGATCGCCCTGACTTTTGCTCTGCTGTTTTTGACATTGTTCTTATTTGGCCGTGGTTATTGGCGGCATATTGCTTTGCCAAAATTACAGAACCAGCGTTTGGCACTGCAATTGGTGCGGGTAAAGCGTCAGGGCCAGTATCTGAAGTTATGGCTGCAGCATCCGGACGGTTTGTTACTGCCTAAAGCCAAAGCAGGTCAGCATATTCTGCTTTATGGCAAAGACTTACAGGGCAAGCCAGTCAGCCGGGCTTATTCATTAGCCCAGGATTGTAGTCAGCAACGTTATTACCAACTGGTGATCAAAGCAGAAACGGATGGCCGGTTAAGTCAGGCTTTATTCCAGCATTTAAAAGTGGGAGACTTCATCGAAAGTTCATACCCACGTGGCCATTTTTTATTAAACCGTTCGCGTCAGCCTTTGGTACTGGTCGCTGGTGGTGTTGGCATTACCCCTATGCTGGCGATGGCGTATGCTGCAATAAGGCAAAAACGTCAGGTGTTTTTGGTCTATCAGGCGCGTCGTCTGGACGATATAGTGTTTTATCCTTTGCTGCGCCGTTTGCCCCGTTTACAACTTCGTATAGCTCTCACTCAGCCACCAACTGACTGGCAGGGCTTTAAAGGCCGGATTGATGCGGGTTATTTATATAAACTCGCAGGCCCGCAGGCGCAGTATTACTTTTGTGCTTCGGCCAAAATGACAGAGCAGTTGATTTATGATCTGGGCATTTTAGGGGCACAGCATTGTTATGCTGAGTTCTTTAGTGCTGCAGCAAGTGAGCAAAGTTTCCCTATAGAAATCAATGGCGTGTTTACGGATAGTCAGGGCCATAAATCGGTGCTGGACGCTATTCTCGCTGCAAGAGTTCCGCTGAATTACGACTGCAAAGGCGGCTCTTGTGGCCTTTGTAAAGTGCGGGTGGTGCAAGGCCAGTATCAACAAGTGCTGGAACCTAGCATGAGCTGTAGCGCTGATGAAGTATTGGCTTGTTGTATTCAGCCGACTTCGGCTTTGGTGTTGAGTGCTGAGATTGAGGCTGAAAAATCGTCAGCAGAGCTTTCTTCTGGTTTAATCGCCGTGGCCACAACTCATACCTGAAGAGTTTATCTTCCGAATTAGAGTTTTTACCCTCCGGGTGGGGTTACTTTCTTTTGCTTCGCCAAAAGAAAGTATCCAAAGCAAGAAAGTGCAGGAAGCACTTTCTAACAGCCGAAGGCTGGCCCGTAGGGTGAATTACATGGATGTAATTCATAAAAGGCGGCCCCAGGTCGCAGCGACAACGCTTGCGTTGAACAGCTTTAGCTGGCCCCGAAGGGGGTCGAACTAAGTGAGTATAAAACACGGCCCAACATCGTGCGTCCAAGGCGACGCAGCAACTCGTTCGTCGCTACCGGCTCCTCACTCAAACACTCCCAGCCTTAAAACCTTGGACACCCAATTTTTCTGGGTCCATTCGGCGGCAAGCCAAAAGTTTGGCTTGCCGCCGAATGGACGTACTGAGCTCAGCGAAGTACCGGAACCGCGCCCTAATGGGGGATTGGAGCCAGTAGTTGATATGGCCTTTTCTGATTGGCAGCTAAGAGCAAGAAACCGAAATGGGGCACATCGCAAGACCTGACCCTAAAGTTGCTGGGCACATCGCAAGACCTGACCCTAAAGTTGCTTTCTGATTTGGTCTTCAAGATAAATTCGCCGAGCATATTTATCTGTGGTACGGTCCTAACATATTAAAAGGCTATTTAAAATCGTATCACTTAGAATGAAAATACTCGCACGTATCCTGTTCGTCGCAATCGCAATCATATCGGTGAAGCTCATCGCTTCAGAACTTGAGGGGCAAATATATTCAATTGAACGTGGGAATGATTACACATGGGAGCTAAATAAAGACATTAGCGTCTCAATAAGCATTAATTGCCCTCTTAGAGCAAATGACATCTTTCAAAAAGCAGATTCATGCAATTCAGCGTTCAACATTTATTCTGAGCCTTATGAAGTAACTATATATGTAGGTAAAACATCAATAAGTTCTAATAGACGATTTTACAATAATAGCGATGATAGGCGAATCATAAGATCTTTAGCCGAGCAAGGCGAAGATCCGCTTTTAACTTTAAAATATTTTAAAAATAGCGGTGATTTTCTTGGTGGCGACGCTGAGTATTCATCTGAAAAATATAGACTTATTGGGTTTTCGACTGCATTGCAAGAATCAAAAGAACTCGGGCAAGCCGAAAACCAACGAAAAGTAACTCGGCATAACATAATCGCAGGCGTAGGCATTGTTCTTTTTATCTTAGTTCTATGCTTGATAATTGCTCTATTCATCAAGAAGATTCTGCCGAGGATAAGATCTACAAGTTCCGATGTAAATCAGAAATTTGCTAAAAATCGAGAGATGGCGAAGATTAGAAAAATATCGAAAGAAGAAGCGATTAGGCATACTGTTCGCTCAACAATTTCAAACGAAATAAATATGCAACCACTGACCCAAGAGCAAATAGATGTTATTAAACAACAAATAAAAGAAGCGTTGGAAAAGGATGATAGTAAGACAGCGTTGGCTTTAATGAGTATCCTCAGCGGCATGCAGAAATAGCAACGCTAATTGACTGAATTCATGAAGGTAGTCCAATGGTAATAAGCCGCAAAACTTTAAAGAGTAATTTCCAAATCTAAGTTTTATGTCTGCTTTTGGCACAAAGTGAAAATACAAAGGGTCTCGGGAAACGGCCGGGCAACTGCGTTAGCAGACCCTGTCCAGCAGGGATGCTGGACAGGAGCCTACAAGGATGTATTTACGGCGTGTCTGCGTTGTAGTTGACCGCGCCGTTTGAGTCGAATCTCAGCGGGTTAATGTTCAGATGAGTCTGAAATCTGCTCTAAAGCCCCACGCAAAGTCGCTACTAAATCCGGTGCTTTTTGTTGTAAACGCAGTTGCTGGAACAAAACTTCTGCTTCGGCGTATTGCAGTTTCAGGTAACTGAACCACTGCTTGATCCGGTTGGAGTAATACAGGCCTTTATCGCCTGCAATTTCGTAGTCTGAATACTGCAACAGCAGCTCCAGCACTTGGGGCCATGGCATTTTTTGATGAGTGCCATTGGCAAAATGCTGCTTGATGTCCCGCGCTAGTCCGGGGCTTGCTAAGGCGCCGCGGCCTAACATCAAATCAGTACTGCCGGATTGTTCTAAACACAAAGCTGCGTCTTGAGGTGTCCAGATTTCTCCATTAGCCACTACATTTAAGGGTATGGTTTGGCGTATTTTTTCTATCCATGGCCAGTAGGCAGGTGGCCTGTAGCCATCACTTTTAGTGCGGGCGTGTACAGTCAGTTCAGTCGCTCCGGCCTCATAAATAGCGCGGGCGTTGTCCAGAGTTAAGCTGGTATCGTCAAAACCTAAACGAATTTTAGCCGTGACAGGAAATTGTGCTGGCACGGCATCTCGCACAGCTTTAATAATCTGGTACAGAGTTTCAGTTTCTTTCAGTAATACTGCGCCTCCACGACTTTTATTCACCGCTTTGGCCGGGCAACCAAAATTTAAATCCACACCGGGCGAGCCCAGTTGTACTGCCCTTACTGCGTTTTCAGCCAGCCATTGTGGTTCCTGACCCAATAACTGGACCCGCACAGGTACACCGGCTGGAGTGACACCGCCTTGCTTTAATTCAGGACAAATACGGGTGAATACCCGGTTGGGCAGTAATTGATCGACCACCCGGACGAATTCAGTGATGCATAAATCAAAGCCACCAATACGGGTTAACATATCCCGCATTAAATGGTCCACTACGCCCTCCATTGGGGCCAATACAATACGCATCTTGAATAGAACTCTGGTTAACTAAAATAATGCACAAACGAAAAGGGAGCCGAAGCTCCCATACTTAGGCGTGATAATGATTAGGTACACCGTTTTGATACAGGTAGTCACCTAAATCGTGCAAAGAGAGCTCGTCCAGTTCCAGAATATCCAGAATGGTGGCTTTGTTGTGATCCCACTCAGGATCTATGTCCAGATCGAGCAATATTTTGCTTTCATCTGTCATATGTTCTGCCAGTTTCAGCAGCGCAAATAAGCGTTTTTCGTAGATATCATTGGATGCCAGGATCAAAGCGTGGCTGTGATGGTAGGCGATGACGTTGGTCAGCTCAGGTGCCAATCCCCAGGACTGTGCAATCATATAGCCAAGCAGTTCATGGGTGGTCTGGAAGTTCTGTTCTTCGCCTTCGGACATGCCATAACCTGCTAAATGAGCATGCTTCAATACTTTGGCATAATCTTTAAACTGGCTGCTGATTAACAGCATACCGGCGTTGTGGAATAAGCCAAGGCTATAGGCATCATCAGCGCAATCTGTGCCATATCGTAGTTGCTGCGCCAATAAAGCCGATGCATTAGCTACATGGCCCGCACTTTGCCACAAATTCTCGGTAAAGCGGTCGGTGCGGCCTTCGCTTAAGGTAAAGCGTAATACCACTGAACTGACTAATTTAATCACCCGGTTTAAGCCTAAGAATTTGCAGGCGTGTTCTACCGAGCTGATTTTGCGACGTAAACCGAAATACACAGAGTTCACTACTTTCAGCGTAAAGCCTGCAATGCCCAGATCCTGATTGATTAGCTCAGCAATACGCTTGATATTAGGATCATCACTTTCAATTTCTGCTTTGATACTTAATAAAACAGTGGGCTGAGGAGGAATAGTAAAGCCACTTAGCGCTTTTTCTACCTCTGCCATATTAATTGCTTTTGCCATG
>NZ_JAIWOI010000202.1 GCF_020217005.1 Rheinheimera sp.
CTGCTATTCCGGCGAACTGGGTGATTAAATAAAGTGCATATAGTAAAAGGCCTGCGCTTAAAAAGCAAAAAGGGATCTGCAAAACAAGAGTAAATTCGCGCACGGCTTGACAGGCTCTGACAGAGTGCGGCGGGGAAGAGAGTTATAAGCGCTTTTGCCGTCGACAACGCTCAGAGCAGTACTTTATTTCAGGCCAGTTTTTTTGCCACTTTTTCCGCCAGCTAAAAGTCAGGCCGCAGCAAGCGCAAGTTTTTTGAGGAAGAAGTAATTTGTGATGGGTCATACAGGCTCCGTTTTGTCTGAATACGGAGCCAGCAGCAAAAAGGATCGGCTAAGAATCTAAATACGGACGGCCTGACATCATTTGCTTAGCCAGTTGAGATTCGGCTTCAGCGTCACTTAGTTCCAATGTGGCGAACTGCACATCAAATTGAATTAAATCATCGTCAGGCAGCAGTTGAGCTATCAGTTTATCCGGCACCTGACCTACCTGACGATAGGCATTAATAGCCACCTGAGCAGCCTGTTCCATCAATTGAAAGAATTGGCCTAAAGGAAATTGTTGAAATATTTCTGCATCTAATTGCGCCCAGCCTAATAAATCACCACTGATACTGCCATCAGCATGATCAGTAAATAACATAGACACTGCAGGGAAAGGCGGGTTTTCTCCTGATTGGTAGTTGTCCAGATCCTGTTCGTCAAATACCAGTATAAAACCAAATCCCGGGCAGCCTTCGGCATCCATATCATCAAAAGCAGGATCGTAAATTAAATACAAGGGACTATCTGACATGGGTATTCTTATTCCAAACCAACAAGGCGCGCTATTTTACCTAAGCTTGGGCTTGAGCTAAAGCTGTAATTGTTAACTTGGTGTTTTAATGCGGTATTTAGTTACTTTGGGTTGGTTATTTCTTCGTCATTTCTCTGCAGTTCAGCCGATCTTCTGTAGCCTGAGGTACTCAACATAGTCAGGCTGGGCTACAATCGCCGCATTGACTGGAATTTATAGTTGTAAAGAGAGTAACCAATGAGTGAATTCAGCCGCATTTCTGTTGCAGCGGCGCAACAGCAAATAGAGCAGCATAATGCAGTAGTTGTTGATATCCGCGATGAGCAAAGCTATGCCTCAGGCCATATAGCTAACTCTTTTCATTTAACCAATGGCAGTCTGAATCAGTTTATGCAGCAAACTGAGTTTGAAACTCCTGTGGTTGTCGTTTGTTATCACGGAAACTCTAGTCGGGGGGCCGCCCAATATTTGGCGCAACAGGGTTTTGAAACTGTATTTAGTATGGATGGTGGTTTTGAAGCCTGGCGTCAGCAACTGCCATTTGTCAGTGAATCTCATGATTAAAATTGGCGATTTTGCCTCGTCTGCTGCGGCGTTGAGTTTGGCTGATTATTGTAAGAATCAGCAGTTGGACGTCAGCGTGGTGGTGCATTCTGTCGATCAGGCTGAGTTATGGTGTGCGCCAGAGCATGCAGAGCAGGTGGTGGCCGAGATAGAGCGCTTTTTGTTGAATCCTTATGCCGATCGTTATCAGGCGGCTGCCTGGGACAGGTCAGAGCTAGCAGACTCTGGCACCGCTTCTGCTGGCATTTCAGGCTACTGGCAGCAGTTATGGTCCAAAGGAGGCTGGTTTACGCATCTGATCTGGATCTCCACTTTGCTGGTGTATGGCTGGCAACAACTGGATCCCTGGTCTGCTTTGGCGGCACTGCAGTTAAAACCACAATTGGGTCTGAGTCTGGAGCAAGGTTGGCGTTGGTTTACCCCAGGCTGGTTGCATTTTTCTGCGTCCCATCTGGTGTTTAATCTGATTTGGGTTTGGTACTTATTAGGTCCACTTGAGCTAAAACTGGGGCGTATTAGCGCAATAAGCCTGACCTTGCTGGTGTTGCTGGCCTCCAATTTGGCTCAGTTTGTGATAGTCGATGCGAACTTTGGTGGTATGTCCGGCTTGGTCTACGGTTTGTTTGGTTTTTATTGGATATGCGGCTGGTTAAAACCACATTGGGGTTTACAGATCAGTTCCGGTTTAGTGGGCTTTATGCTGGTATGGCTGCTGATCGGATTTTTTGACTTATTATGGATTTCTATGGCGAATTGGGCGCATTTGGCTGGTTTAGTGGCAGGTTGTTTCTGCGCGCTTTTGTTGACCGTCGCCGACAAATGGCTTACCGCTCAGCGCTGACAGTGCGGTAAGCCAGAATGGCGTTACTCAGTGATATAAGTACTTGGTAAATAATACATCTTTTAAAATATCTTGGCCTGTCTCTTTTTTCAGGGTATCACGCAATTCGTTTAGGATTTTTAAACGGATTTCTTCCCTGCCTGTTAAAGATTTTATGGTATCTGCATTTTCACGACCAAAAGCTGCGACTATTTTGTCCAGTATTAAGGGTTCGTGGTGTTCAACCACTTCCAAATACTTTTTATCCATAATCATCAACTCCATAGTCACACGCACGTAACCCAATTCTTCAGTCGTTGGGGTAACGTAGTTAGTGACTATGTCAGGGTCAAAACCAAAATATGCATAACTGGCCTTCATCGGCGTATTGGCTGCTTCCTGTGCCCAAAGGTTTTGACTTAACAATAAAAAAACAAAACAAGTCAGCGCTTTTTTCATCCGGTTTACTCTTTCATTTTTATCAAACATTCAAAAAAGGATCTTACCCGAAGGTCAGGCGTTAAGCTATCAAAGCTGGCATTTCTTTTGCCAGCTTCAAGCGTTGTGACACCATTTTTCCGGTTAACGCAAAACCTATCAACTCACCCGAAGGACTTTGAAATCGGGCAATCCAATCCAGTCCTTGCCCATTAAAAGTCCATTCTCCCTGCTGATCTGGTGCCGCTGGCCAGCTAACTACAGGCAATGCAGGCGATTTGACAATCACGGGCATGACCGGTAGTTGCACAGCTGCGGTTTGTCCTGCCAGGGTGGCTGCCAGAGTTTTAGCTGACAAGCTAATAGGCTGAATATACATCAGGTTATAGCCGCATAGTTCTGCGCAATCGCCCAAAGCATAGATATCGCGGACCGAAGTTGCCATAGTCTTATCCACCTTAATACCTCTGCCGCAGTCTATTCCTGCCTGCAGCGCCAGTTGCAGCTTAGGTTTTAAGCCAACGGCAGAGAGGATCAATTCAGTATGCAGGCAACGGCCATCAGCCAGTGTCAGCTTTAGCTCTGTTTCGAGTTCAGCTTCTGTTATGGCTGAGCCCCAATAAAACTCTATTCCCAGTGTTTCCAGCTCCTGTTGCAGTAGCTTGCCTAAGGGGCGTGGCAAAAGCTGAGCCAAAGGTTGCTGCTCTAATGCAACAACAGACACCTTAAAACCGGCAACAGCTAAATCGTTAGCATATTCAATGCCAACTAAACCGGCGCCCAACACGGTGATTTTGTTTTTGTGCTGGCTTTGCTGTAAAAAGTTTCGGTAATCGGCTAAATCATTCACAGACCAAACCCGTCCTGTGGTTGCTTCTGGTAATGCCAGTTGCACCGGACTGGCTCCTGTTGCCAGCACTAATTGTGTGTAGTTGAGCAGACCTTTATTGGTGTCTACCTGATGTTGGTCCGGTCGGATCTGCTCTGCATGACAGAAAGGCCAGATAGTGATATTGAGCTCCACCGCCATTTGTTCCGCTGTTTTTTGGATCAGGTCGTCAGCGCTTTTGTTTTTGCTAAAACCGTTCGATAGTAAAGGTTTGGAATAGTAATCTGCGCTGTCGCTGCTGATCAGATAAATCACGCGGTTTGGGTCTAGTTTTCGCAATTCTTTGGCCAGACTATAGCCTGCGTGGCCGGCTCCAATAATTAAGGTATGGCAATAGGTCATTTTAGTTTAAGTGGCCATGACAGAATTCCGTTATGGTACCCATTTCTTCAGCACAAGGCATTACATACCAATACAATGGCAAAATTGTTATGATGCGCAGCATCTTAGTTGTAGTTTAATTTTATGCACAGCACAGACAGTCTTTTTCAGCTAGAAGCTGCCTGGCAAAACGCCGGGCAACTGGTTTTGCCGTCTCAACTCGAATCCTGGTTAGTCAGCGAGGGGTCTCTGACTGCGCTGCTGAAGAGTCGTTGCCAGACGTTCAGGTTGGAACTGGTTACAGAGCACTGGCAAGCATTGCCGGGCTTTTTACAGCAGCAATGGCAGCAGGTTCAGGGGTTAAAACGCGACGTTATTCTGTGGTGCGATCACAAGGCCTGTGTTTATGCGCAAAGCTGGTTACCAGAATCGACGCTGGAACAGATGCAGCCATTAGCCAGATTGGGTGCTCAGCCCTTGGGCGAATACATTTTTCAGCATGCCAGTTTGCAGCGGGGCCAGATTGAAGTCGCTTTGCTTGAGGCCGGTTTATGCTTACCCGTCATTGGCAGACAGGGCGAGCTGTGGGCCAGACGTTCAGTTTTTTCTGTGCAACAGCGGCCATTGCTGGTGCAGGAAATATTTTTGCCCGGAGTGCTTGAGTTATGAGATGGCAGTTGCAATCGCAGCATTGGCCTTATTACCGCCAGTTAATGCGGCTGGACAGACCTATAGGTATTTATCTGTTGTTATGGCCAACCTGGTGGGCTTTGTGGTTGGTTTCAGCTGGACGGCCGGATTTAACTTTATTGCTGGTGTTCAGCGCTGGGGTGGTTTTGATGCGCTCCGCAGGTTGTGTGATCAACGACTACGCTGATCGTAACTTTGATGGCCATGTGGAGCGCACCAAGGCCAGACCTTTAGCCAGTGGTAAGGTTAACAGCGCTGAAGCATTACAGCTTTTTGTTCTGCTGATGCTATGCAGTGCCAGTCTGCTGCTGTTTTTAAGTCAGGCAACAGTCTTGTTAGCTTTAGTCGCTGCGGCTTTAGCTGTTGTTTACCCCTTTATGAAGAGATTTACCTATTTACCCCAGTTTGTGTTGGGCGCTGCTTATAGCTGGGGTATTCCTATGGCTGCTATGGAGGTCACAGGCAGCATACCACTGTGGATTTGGGCTTTGTATCTGGCGAATTTAGTTTGGACAGTGGCTTTTGATACGTTTTATGCCATGGTGGACATGGAGGACGATCAAAAAATAGGCGTTAAATCCACAGCCTTGTTATTTGGCCGCTACTGCCATCCTGTTATTGCCTGCCTACAACTGATCTTTTTAGCCTTGATGGCCTGGGTCGGTCAGCAAAATGGCTTGAACTGGTTTTTTTATGCCGGCTTGTTGCTGGTATTTTTGAGTTTTGTCCAGCAACATTGGCAGGCCAAAACCCAGGGGGGGGCAGGCTGTTTTCAGGCGTTTTTAAATAACCATTACAGTGGTCTGCTGTTATTTGTTGGTATAGCTTTATCCCTGTTATAAGCCGACACTTTTCTCCGTCGCCATGGCAGTAATACTGCTCCTGACAAGGTAAAAAATAAGGCCGTGGCTGAAAAAGCGATCAGCAGAGGATGATTAAAATCTTCCCTGTCCTGGTAGTCCATAATGTGCAGCATCCAGACAAAATCAAATATACGCCAGTTATTCGTGCGCACCGATAACAGTGCGCCTGTATGCTCTTCCAGATAAAAGCTACTGGCTTGCTCGTCTGCAAACTGTACCCGCCAGATTGGAGGCGTTAAATGCCGTACTTCAAAAGGGAGCTGCTGCAGTTGTTGTACCTGAATTATCTCGGCCTTGCCCTGATACTGTAATCTGGCCAGTTCTTTGACTTGCTGCTGATTTAAAGCGGGCAATTCTTCTCCAGTGAGGGCGGAATAATAGAAATGCTGCTCAGCATTGCTGAAGTGGTACAAAGGTATGTTGCCTTGTTGGCTTAGTCTGAACTGATACGCCGGATGTTGCTTGGCTAAAGTGGCTGGCGAAATAGCCTGGCTCCAGTCTGGTGCAGTGAAGGATTTACGCAAATGTTCTCCCCGAACCTGCTCTATTGGTAACACACTCATCACCAGGCCGCTGCCAAACCAGCAGAGTAATTGCAGTAATAAAATCCAACCAAGGTACTTGTGGACTTTTCGCCATAAAGCCAGACGCAGTATGAAAGACATAGGAAAAAACTTTAGCAAATGGGCAAGAAATTACTTTGCCAGAAACGACAAAAAACTGCGAGCTATCCCGCAGTTTTTGCAATGAGCTGATTGTGCAGAGCTTGAGCTCAAGGCTGAACTGGAGGCGCAGGGAAGCGGACTACAGGGCCTTGTGCATTTTGGCCCGGAGCCAGATAGGCCGGGGCAGGTTGGCCTGCAGGCCCGAGGTGTTTGACAAATTGGTAAATGGCTTTTAAGTCATCTTCCTGCATATCTCTCAGTGCAAACCAGGGCATAGGCGGACGATATTTTGCTGTTTTTGCCATCTCTAGCCACTGTTGCTCTGTCAGCTTACTCATACTTAAGCGTAAATTGCTTGGATAAGTAGTGCCCCATGGACCTTGCCAGCCCAGTTGGTCGCCCATCAACCATTGCTCTTTTGGTATCTGTCCTGCAGTTTGGGCATAGCCTGACGTATGACAATCATTACAACCCGCAATACGTGATAAGTATTCGCCGCGTTTTATAAGCTGCTCAAGCTGCTGTGTTGTTGCTTCCGTCGCCACAGCCTTGGCCGTACAGAAGTTAATTAAAATAAACAAACCAAAAATAAGGGGGTGGCTTTTCATCATCTATTCCTATGCTGTTTTCACTTGTTCAATACGCTGAGCCTGATAGCGGCAAGTCACAGGCAGAAGCTTAAGCACTGCTTTGGACTGACTTCACTACTTCTGAGTGCACTTTTATGTGTAAAAGTGTAATTGCAATCTCAATACATCATGTTTGCTGTCTGAAGGCTTCTTGGCTGCAGGGCGCTATAATAAAGGGCCTGCTAAGCCGAACTGGCTAAATTACAACTAACATAATCCTAAATTAATCTTAAGAAATTGCATTTTATCTTTTTGAGGGAATTTTGACCTGTTGCAGATTTTTTTGCTTTACCGTTATGCTTCATGTCCGGGCTGAGATAAGGGGATACATCAATGGTTATAGTGTTGAATCAGGACCTGCAGGACTTTATCCATCAGGGACTGTCTATCACAGCAGCCTCTCGGGATCCCCGTCTTATTCCTTCGATTAGTAAAGCTCTTGCCTGTCAGGTATTGCCGGATATCGGTGCTATTCGTCTTTTTGTAAATAAGGTTCAGGCCGGACAATTACTGGCTGATATCGTCAGCTCTCAGCGCATTGCAGTCACTTATTGTTTGCCGAGCAGCCATAAAACTATTCAGATTAAAGGCAGGCATGCAAAACAAACCGAATTACTGCCGGGAGATCTGGAGCATACCCAGCAGTACGTCCAACGCCTATGTGAGGATCTGGAGTCAATGGGGTACGATCCGGATACTATCAGGCGTTATTTACATGTTGATCCTGAGGAACTGGCGGCCATCAGCTTCATGCCGGATTCTATCTTTGAACAGAGCCCGGGCGAAAATGCCGGCGAACCCATGGAGTTGAGTTGATGTTAAAGCTGGAACAGTTGCGAAACTGCTTTGAAGGCTATATTCCATCTACTATTGCCACCTGCGATCCGGATGGCATCCCTAATGTCAGCTATGTGTCACAAGTGCATTATGTCGACAGCCAGCATATAGCCCTGACCTTTCAGTTCTTCAATAAAACCCGTAGGAATATTCTGGAAAATCCTCAGGCCACTTTATTAATTGCAGACCCTTATACAGCCGCAAAATACCAGTTGGCAGTGTTGTATCGGCGTACCGAAGAATCAGGTCCTTTGTTTGAAAGTATGAAAGCCAAACTGGCAGGTCTGGCGTCTGAATCTGGGATGCAGCACGTATTTGTACTTAAGGGCGCTGATATTTATCAGGTGTTGAGTATTGAAGCCCAGGAAAAAGCCAGCGCTGCACTGTTGCCTGTTCATGATCCACTGTTGACGCTGAAGCAGTTGATGCAACAGTTACATCAGGCTCAGGATTTAGCACAACTGTTTCAACTGACCATGTCAGGGTTACAGCAAGGTTTGGCTATTGAACACGCCATGTTACTGATAGCTGATGAAGCTGCAGCCAAGCTTTATACGGTAGAGACTGTTGGTTATGTCAACTCGGGCATCGGCTCTGAGATCCCCTTTGGCTGTGGGGTGATAGGAACCGCGGCTTTGTATAAAACGCCAATACGAGTAGGGCATGCGGCACTGGATTACAATTATCTGCAGCTTCTTGATAAATGTCCGGAATCTGCATTGCAGCCTTCACTAGAAACTTTGATTGCTTATCCGGGATTGGCTCAACCTCAAAGTCAATTGGCTGTTCCAGTGTTATCGTCACAACGTTTACTGGCCGTGTTGTATGTTGAAAGCAAACAAGTGCGGCGTTTTAGCTATTCGGACGAAGATATGTTGACCTGTCTAGCGATGCAATTAGCCTTGCATATGGTAAGACTGCAACCAGCAGACGCAGAGACCGAGTTATGTTGTCCCGAGATCCAGCCGGAGCGGCTACCGGACGGAGCTATGGTTGGCATCCGTTATTTCAGTCGGGATCATAGCGTATTTGTAGAGCAGGACTACCTGATTAAAGGTGTTGCAGGCGCAATTTTATGGCGCTTACTCAGTTTGTACCAGCAACAAGGTCGGGTGCAGTTTTCCAATAAAGAACTGCGACTTGATAAGGCGCTGAATTTACCCGAAATAGATGACAATCTTGAAACCCGATTGCTACTGCTGCAAAGACGTTTGGCAGAGCGCTGCGATTTTATCCAAATCCGTAAAACAGGCCGCGGTAGTTTTCTGCTGGACGTGCGGCGGGCTTTACAGCTTATGTGCCAGGCCTGACTTAAGCCGCTGGATCGATCCGTCCCTGAAGACTGCTGTTATGTCTGAACCAGCCAGCTATGCTGTAGCGGGTTTCTGAGGCAGCTAATACCTCATGTGGGAAGCGGCAACTTTCAAAAACCACTAAAGTTCCGGCTTTTGGCTGTACTTTGCTGACTAATTGTTCCTGTTCGTCATAAATTAACAGTTCTCCGCCTTGCTCCACTGTATTGAGGTAACAAACGGTGGACAATACCCTGTTCGAACGGCCGACAAAGGCATCCAGGTGCTTCTGATAAAAATCCCCTAGCTGGTAACGGGCGTAATGGGCTTCAAAATCTATTAAGCCCAAAAAACAACGCCGGTTCATATCCTGTTGCAGTTGGGCCATCAATTGTAAATACCGCTGCTGCACAGGGTTGTTATGGCTCAGCCAGGCCGTGTGGTCTCGTCTTATTTGCTGATTCAACTGGTGTTGGCCCTGACGTCCAACTCCTGCCGCAGTCAGCGCTTGTTGTTGTACATCCTGATACAAGTCCTGACACAAATCAGCCGGGATCGCCTGCTCCAGAACGACATAACCTTGCTGATAAAAGGCGGGTGCTATTTGTTCCAGCCAGTCTGTTAAGGTGGGCCATTGATAAGACATTCAATCAGTCTGCTTTGAGTGATCAGGAAATTCCGGCTTTGTACGCCAGAAGCTGTATGCTGTCAAGACAGCAGCGCTATGTAACGCTGCTGTCTTGAAGTCGCTTGACTTAATACTGGTAATAACTGGCTTTTTTCAGTAAGGCCGCTGCATCAATTTTACCTGTTACACATTGGTTTATATCCGCTTTTTTTACTACCCAATAGTGATCTTTTGCATCGTTCCGACCGGACAAACTTAATTGGAAAGAAACAAACTCCTGCTCTTTTAAATCGCGTAAACTGGCACCGTAATCACACAAGGTATTGCTGAATACCTGGCCTACTTTGGCCACCAGCTCAGTCTGGCGTTGTGCTGCCAGTTTTTGTTGTTCAGCACGTTTTTTATTGTATTCCTGCTCTTGCTCTGTCAGAGTCTTTTGCAACTGTGCCAGTTGGTTTTTCAGTTGGTCTGATTTTTGCGTAATTTCTTTTAACTTCTTTTGCTGCTCAGCATCGAGCTTACCTACTTTAGAAGAAAATTCGATATCGCGTTTTTCCCGTTCGTAATC
>NZ_JAIWOI010000203.1 GCF_020217005.1 Rheinheimera sp.
CCGTAAATCCCTTTCTATGTCACGACGTTCTTCCCGCAGATCTCGTAGCTTTTCACTTTGATCCTGTTGTTGTTCGGCCAGAGCTTCTGCCGCTTCCGCCATTTCTTCCATGGCTTCTTCGTCGAAACTAAAGCTAAAACTGTTTGAAGTGCTGACAGGATTGGCGACATTGGTAGAAACCACAACAGTAGTGCCAGTTGCTGTCTGTGTCATGGTCGGCACAGGAGGCACTGGCGGCACAGGTGGAATCACAAAATGGCGTAACCAGCCGCTGTTACTGTCCACGCGAAAGGCCACACCTTGCCCCAACAAATAGCTGTGCTGAATACGGCCTATGCTGGAATGTTCTTCGCCACCCAGGGAGCTTTGAAGTATGTCCTGCATAATTTTCAGGTTTTGGCCAAGTTTGGCATTCACTTCTGTTGCAGCAAAACCATGACTAGCGATCATCAGGCTTGCCAGCAAAGATACTTTGCTGAATATCTTCATCATTTTGTTACTCCACTACGTTATCTGTTCTGAGTGTTCTGTGACGAGCCAAGATCCAGTCTGGCCTGGCTTGGCTGGTAATTTTCCTGCCAGTAGTGCCAGTCAGACTGACGTTGCTGATTGAGGTATTCCACCAGTTCCAGCATATCGGTGCGTCTTTCTTTGGTTTGTTGTTCGGTTAAATAATCTTTCAGCAAAATTAACTGCGACGCCTGCTGTTGCTGGGTGCTCTGTAATTGAGTCTGAATGTAATCCTGTTGCTCTTTGCGATAGCTGGCCAGCAAGGTTTCCAATTGTTGCTGCTGCATCTGTTGTCCGCCACGCCAGCTTAATGTCAGGCCACTGTCCTGCATTTGCAGTTCCAGCGGCGACAAGCTGACGACTAAAGCCAGGACTGAAAAGGCGACACTTAACTTAGGCCACCAGTTGCTGCTTTTCGCCGGGCGCTGCCATTGCTGGGCAAAAATCGACATAGTATCCACTTCAGGCACTGGTGCAAAAAAGGGCGCTTTGGCTTGACGCTGTAACAACTGTGCTGTCTGGAAGCGATCATGCCATTCTGAGTTCGGCTCCAGTTGCTCTTCGCATTCGCTGGCCGTGATTTTTCCGGCCAGCCAGGCTTCAAAAATTTGCTGACTGTTCGACATCTGCTAACTCCAACTGCGTACGCAGTTTATCTAAGGCCGCGTAAAATCTCGATTTGATGGTATTGCTTGACAGCGCCAGCTGATCGGCAATTTCATCAAAAGTAAACTGCTGGTAAAACCGCAACTCTACTACTAATCGTTGCTCGGGAGGCAAGGACCGTAGCTGGTGTTGCACCAGCTTTTGTGTGTGCTGGCCATACAGTTGTTGTTCAAAACTTGGTGCTTCATCATCGTAAAAATCATGCTCTTCAGTGAATTCCGTGGTGTTCTTTCTTTTTCTGAGCATATCCATAGCTCTGTAGTTGGCTATGCCAAACAACCAGCTTTTAAAGGAGCTGTCACCTCTGTACTGCGCCAGATTGCGGCACAGCACTATGAATACATCCTGCAGTAAATCACGGGCGTCGTCGGGCGAACCCAATAAACGCAGGCCAAAATAATACAGGGGCGCCTGATATCTCGACACCAATTGCTGCCAGGCTTTGGCATCGCCGCCTATGGCTTTTTCTATTAAGCTCTCGTCGCTGCGTTTAAACACTTTTGATCTATTGTGAAGTTGTATTGATGATAAGTCGTATCAGGTCTGAAAATAGTTTGCCTGATTTGACAAAAAAGCAGGAATATTTCTGAAGTATTTTTAAGTGGCTCAATTAAAAGGGAAATTTCCGGAGAAATCCCCCTGTTTTTTAGGCTCAGGCACCTTGTGATAAACGACGTTTAAACCAGATTGAAGTAGGTACGCCGATAAGGCTTGGCAGCAACCAGGGCAACATCATCCAATAACCTGGTAATAAGTCGGCAAATAAAGTCCTGCCGCCAAAGGCGAAGAATGCGGTATAGGCGGCTATGCCAGAACCAAGCATAGCGGCGGCGTGTTCGATCAACCAGCGATTGGCTGTGACTGTTTTTGTATGCAGGTAGTTCAGAATGCCAACACAACTGACGACGGAAATAGCCGAAAATACTATAACCAGTGGCATGTTAAAGACAACACCTTGCCAGGCCGCATAGGGAGCAACCAGGGTTAGTAACCAGACGGGAAGCTGATAAGTCCAGTGTTTCAGTGGATCGCGGTTTTGTTTGCATAACAGACTACCTGTGGCATGACGTATAGTGACCCAGGTCAGCAGGCTAAGCAGGAATAAAAACAGGTTAATCAGCATTAAAAAATCTAATTTACCTTGAGAGATTTTGCCATCCACCATGAAGCTCGCGCCTTTAATTGCTATGGGATCAAACCAAACCATAGCTGTCATCGCCAGGCCACTTAAGGCTACGGCTTTCATGATATGACCATAATAACGGCCAGAGTTGCGGTGAACTGTACTGCCTTTGCGGCTTAACATAGGTATCCAGAACAAGAAGAGTGCAATGACACCTAAGGCAATATGTAGTTTTAATAACAGGCTATGTAACATCAACATGATTTTTCTCCTTCAGCAGATGCACTCAGACTAAAACTTCCACTGCCACGGCGCAGGTGCCATTAGTCAGGATTTTTAACTGTGACTTTTGGCCTATTGAGCCGTCAGTGAAATCAGGCATACTGCATGGCGAGTCGACAAAGGTAGTCATCAGTGATGAAACGGAACAATGTAATAGCATGGGATGTGTTGGCCGGGTTACTGACCTGGTTTTTAGTTTTTGTGCTGAGCTTATGGTTGCTTCAATCTAATGCTGAACTCTGGCCGCTTTGGCCCTGGGTTGTCCCGCTGTTTTTAATCAATGGCCTGTGTTTTTACCTGACGACACGCAGTGACGAACGTCATGGCACTATGCCGCCTTTTGAGCTGGGCTGCTTTGTTCTGCAGCTGTTGTCGGCTTTGGCTTTAAACTGGCTGCTACCTCTGGATTATCTGGCTATCCTGAGCATTATCTGGGTGTCGGTTCTGCCTTATCTGCTGCCTATGCGAACTTCGGTGATCATCACTGTCGCTTTGATGGCGCTGTGGTATGGCGTAGATTCGGTCTTAGAGCAACGCTCCTTGTGGATTACAGGACTTTTGTTCAGCAGCTTTCACTTTTTTGCCATTATGATGACGAATCAGGCGCGCTCTGAGCAAAAAGCCAAGCAAGAATTGCAGCACGCCCACCAGCAATTGCTGGCCACTCAGGACTTGTTGATGGTGGCATCGCAGCAGCAGGAGCGTACCCGTATAGCCCGCGACCTGCACGATGTGTTAGGGCATCACCTCACGGCTTTAACTATTAATTTGCAAGTGGCAGGGCATTTAACGCAAGGCGAGGCCAAGGTTAAAGTGGACCAATGCCATCAGATCGCCAAATTGCTGCTGTCCGATGTGCGCGAAGCGGTCAGTGCCCTGCGCGAGCATCAGCAGTTTTCTATTTATCAGGCGCTGGAGAAGCTGCTTACTGCAGTTCCGGGTGTACGAGTGCATTGGGATTGTCCGCAAGGCGTCGAACTGGCCGATGTCAAAGTCGCACAGCACTTGTTGTTGATTGTGCAGGAAGCTCTCACCAATACCTTAAGGCATAGTCAGGCTAGTGAGTTTTATTTGTCTGTGACAGCTGTAGCTGGTTATTTGCAGCTGGCTATAGATGACAATGGCAAAGTAGCTCCGGACTGGAAGCCTGGCAACGGCTTAACCGGGATGAAAGAGCGGGTTGCCTCTTGTGCCGGGACTTTGATGTGGCAGATCAAAGACAATCACTTTCATTTACAGGTCAGCTTACCCTCAGGATTTGCAGTATGACATTACGGGTTTTACTGGTTGACGATCAAATGTTGATCCGTCAGGGCATTAAAAGTTTATTGCAGCTCTCTGGACAAGTCGAAGTGGTCGCTGAAGCCCAGGATGGTTCCACTGTGGTGGAATTGGTTCAGTTGCATCAGCCGGACGTTATTTTATTAGATTTATCTATGCCCAAAGTCGATGGCATAGCAACATTAGAGTTGTTAAAACAGCAGCAACTGAAAACCCCTGTGCTTATTCTGACCACCTTTGAAGAGCATGATCTGGTTCTGAAAAGCATTCAGCTGGGTGCCAAAGGTTATTTACTCAAAGACGTATCGCTGGACAGCTTAGTGTCGGCTATTCAGACGGTGCAGCAAGGCGGCACCTGTTTTCAGAGCAGTATCACAGAACGACTCTTGTCAGGCTTAAATCCTGTCAGTAACTTTCCTCGTCCTGCTCAGATTGAGGAGTTATCAGATAAAGAGCTGGAAATCTTACAGCTGATGGCGTCGGGTTATGCCAATAAAGAAATTGCCAGTGCTTTGTATAAATCCGAAGGCACCATTAAAAATCAGATCTCCAGTATTTTAGCTAAAATGGGAGTGCGAGACAGAACCCGCGCTGTATTATTGGCTTTGGAGTTGGGCTTAATTCAATAATAACTAACTGATTTAAGGTGCAGTATTAGTCTGTATCGCCGCTATACTGGAACTATCTTGTCCCTCTGAGACGGAGCTATTTGTTTTTATGGGTTTACAGCGCCCCGCCAACAAGGGAATGTCCCTGCGGCTGTTTTTTACAGTACCTGTAATGTTGCTATTTATTCTGACTGCAGGCTTGATCAGCTTGATTTCGTATGTCAATGGACAGCAGGCCGCCCAGCATTATGGGCAGAGACTGGCAGCTCAAATAAGCCTGAGGGTGAACTCTCATTTGCAGTACTTGCTGACGGCGCCGAAAACCGTGCTGGATTCGATAGTGCAGTCCATCAACAGCGGTATATTGGATTTGCAGTCTGAGCAGGATTTGTCTCGCTTTATGACGGTGCAGATCCGCAGTGCCCCTTACCTGACTTATGTTTCAGCTGGTTTTGCAAATGGTCGTTATCTGGGGATCAACCGGGACGTAGGCGATGGTCAACTGACGTTGATCAGTTCCATGCATCAACAAGAGTTAGTGCGTGTTCGCTACACCTTGCAGGATTTGGGCTTACCCGGTGCGGCGTTGGAGCAGGGGGTTCCTTATGACGTCAGAACCCGCAGCTGGTTTCAGTATGCGGTGCAACAAGGGAAAGCGAGTTGGTACCCCATATACAAGTATCAGTCTTATGAAGGCCTTGGCGTCGGCTTGGCTGCTCCGGTGCTGGATGCCGCTGGCCGTTTGCAGGCTGTAGTGGCAGCCGATATCAGTTTGCGGCATTTAGAGTTGTATTTACAGGCGCAATCCGTTGAAGGTCAGGGCCTGATTTTTATTACAGATCCTCAAGGCCATCTGATTGCAAGCTCAGCAAAAGCAGCCCTGGTGGCTGAGCCGGGAGCATTAACTGAACAGCAACTGGCCAGTCAAAGCGAAAATCCCTTGCTACAAAGCGCTGCTATTGCCCTAATTGGCAGAAAAAGTCCTGCCGTACAACAAGAGTTTGAGTTTGACGGCCAACAGTATTTGCTGAACCAAACCGAATTCAGCGATCCACAGGGATTGAAACTCTATATAGCTGTGGTTTTGCCGGTGCAGCATTTAATGAGTTTTGTCGATGAGAACTTTTTACAGGCTTTGTGGTTAATCATGTTGGCAGTGATTGTAGGCGCTGTTTTGATTTTTGTCTTAAGCCGCAAGCTGGTGCAACCTATTGAAGCTTTACATAAAAGGGCCGACCTTCTGGCCAGTGGCGACAGAACTGATGTTCATCTGTATCAGACTCCTGTTTATGAGTTAAACGGGCTATTGAGTTCTTTTGACTTGATGGCGAGCAGACTCAATGACGCATTTAGGCAATTAGAATACAAAGTTGAACAGGGAACTGCATCCCTGGAACGTTTATCGCTGGTCGTTAGCAGGACCAGCAATGGGGTCGTGGTCACAGATCCCCAGGGTGTAATTGAATGGGTTAATCCAGCCTTTGAACGGCTGTCCGGGCGTAAAGCCGCGGATTTAACCGGAAAAACTTTACTTCATGTCATCGCTCATCAAGAGTCGGATCCTGTCAGATTAGAGCGGATCCGGCAGTCTGTCAGCCAGGGCTGTGGGTACTCCGAGGAGCTACTTTATTATGCTGCTTCAGGTCAAAGCTATTGGCTGAGCCTGGAATGTGATGCGGTATTCAGTGAACAGGGACAACTCACTGGCTTTGTTCTGATTTGCCTGGATATCAGCAGCAGGAAAAAATCTGAGACGGAAGAGAAAGACAGCCAGAACAGAACTGAACGTCAGCGCAGTACTTTAGCTCAACTTGTGATGGACGAGGCTGTGGCCAGCGGTGACAGTCTGGCCTTTGCAAAAAGTTTGGTACGTTCTACCGCTCAGGCTGTGCTTTGTAACAGGGTAAGTGTCTGGATGTTATCAGAGCAAGGCGATGAGATGTTTTGCCTTGCGTTGCATCAAACTGAAAGTTCCTCGCCACAAAGACAGTTGATATTGCGACGGACGGACTACCCGGATTACTTTGCTGCCGTGGCGTTACGTGGTTGGATTTGTGCAAATGACGCCGTGAATGACCCTGCCACCAGAGAATTTGCGGAGTCTTATCTGAAGCCTTTGGGCATTAGTTCTATGTTGGATGCTGGCATCATGATCGCAGGCAAAGTAGTGGGCATATTGTGTCTTGAGCACATAGGTCCTAAAAGGCAATGGCATTCTGACGAAGAAGCTTTTGTCAGTGCTATTGCGGCCGTGATGGCTCAGACTTTATCTGTTGCTCAGCGCAAGGATGCGGAACAGGTAAGCAAAGAATACGCTCAGCACACTCAAACTATTCTGAATAATGTAGTCGATGGCATTATTACAATCGATGAAAATGGTCGTATTGCCAGTATGAATCCCGCTGCCCAGGTGTTGTTTCGTTGTAAATCAGAAGATTTTCTCGGGCGTTATGCCACTCAACTATTACCACCTGTGCATCGGCAGCTGCAAGAATCGCAGCAAGCTTATTTACCCGTGCCAGGCGTAAAACCTTTATTGGGAACCAATAGGGAGCTGGATGGCTTAAGAGCTGACGGTAGCACTTTTTCTATGGAGATGGCGTTATCGGTGATCCGTAGGCAAGGACGATTAATTTACATTTGTACTGTGCGTGACATCAGCGATAGAAAACGAATTGAGAGGTTAAAAAATGAATTTGTCTCGACCGTCAGCCACGAGCTTCGCACTCCGTTAACTTCAATAACAGGCGCTTTAGGTTTATTGCACGGTGGGGCAATGGGAGACATGACAGAAAAAGTCAGCAGTCTGATTAGCATCGCCTATAAAAACTGCCAGCGACTGACCCTGTTGATCAATGATTTATTGGATATTGAAAAAATTGCTGCGGGTAAAATGCAATTTGATTTAAAAACTGAACTGGTACTTCCCTTGATCCAGCAAGCTCTGGATGCAAATAAAGTCATGGCGCAAGAAAGGCATATCCAGCTTGGGATCCAGGCAAAACTTACTGATGCCAGCATTCAGGTGGATGCCAAACGTTTTATTCAGGTGCTATCTAACTTTTTAAGTAATGCAATCAAATTTTCACCTGCCGCAGCCATGGTCATGGTGGAGTTAAGTCTGCAGGATAAATGGGTTCGTATAGCGGTAACTGACCAGGGACCTGGTATACCAGACAAATTCCGGGATCGCCTTTTCCAGCGTTTTTCACAAGCAGATGCATCGGACACCAGGCAAACAGGAGGCACAGGTCTGGGGCTGGCTATTTCCAAAGAATTGGTGCACGGAATGAATGGCACTATTGGCTTTGATTCAGTAGAAGGAGCTGGTGCAACTTTTTATTGTTGTTTTGCATTGGTGCAGGACTGAGCCAGATTGAAGGGATGGTCGTATAACTTTATAGAGTTCTTTATGGAGTTTACTAATGCGTCTTATCACTTTGTTTGCGCCTTTGCTGCTGTGGGGTTGTAGCCATCAGGTTCAGGAGTATCAGCAGCAAACTCCGGTTTTTCATTTACCAGACTATTTCAATGGTTCGCTTCAAGCCTATGGTGTAGTGAAAAACTGGCAAGGCAAGCAAAGTGTGCGCTTTGAAGCCCAGTTGTGTGGCCAATGGCAAGGCGAGCAAGGCACTTTGTTTGAATTATTTCACTTTAGCGATGGCCGGGTAGAGCAACGAATTTGGCAGTTAGCCGTAGATAAAACCGGCCAGGTGACAGGTTCAGCGGCGGACGTGACGGGTCAGGCAACTGGTCAACAGGCTGGTAATACGTTGTACTGGGAGTATGTGCTGCAAATCCCGGATGATGGCGATGTCATTGAAGTAAAAGTGGAGGACTGGCTGTATCTGGTGACGCCTAAACAACTCATCAATCAATCCACTTTGTATAAATTTGGATTGCCGGTCGGAGAAATTATTTTATCTATTCAACAGCAGGACCCTAAAGCCAATTGCAGCGCACTGGAACAGCAACTCAAGGAGTTGCGGGCGGGCTAGGTCCGCTCTTGTTCCATACTTTCCAGCTCTATTTTTATCGCATTACACGAGATCTGAATTTCGTACAAAGAGACCAGTAAACTCAGGATTAAGCTGGCGAGACTGGCGCCAAACGCCACTTGGCCTGCTATATCCCATTGTAAAAACAAGAAAAACATAGATAAGGTACAAAGCACAAAACTGATGACGCCCCAGCGTTGCATTGAGCGGATTAAAAACATCCGCTGCCTTAAGTTTTCTATCTGGCGTTTTGCCAGATCCCGCACCTCACCACCTTCGCGAGTATTCAACTGACGGATCAGTTGGGCTAAAACCAAAAATCTATTGGTATAAGCCAATAAGAGTAAAGAGATAGCCGGAAATAACAAAGCGGGTGTTGTCATCGTCATCAGCATAATGTCACCTCTGGGTACGCGGAAAAAATCAGTCTAAGGTTCTGATCATATTCGCATTAAGCTGAAGCCGATAGTACACTGGCTTATAAAATAAGCAGAAAAGGCGAAAAAGATGTCAGTGGATCTGTGGAGCGCTATGCTCACCTTATTTTTAATTATGGATCCGGTAGGCAATTTGCCTGTAGTGGTCGCTATTCTGAAAAATATTAAGGAAGAGCGACGCAATAAAGTACTGATCCGGGAGCTTATTTTATCTTTAATTGTTCTACTGGTGTTTTTATACGCTGGCCAGAGCTTCCTGGATTTACTCGCGGTAAAATCGGAAGCCGTTAGCATAGCTGGCGGTATCATTTTATTTTTGATAGCGATCAGGATGATTTTCCCCCAGCCCGGTGGCGTAGTGGGTTTAAAAGAGGGCGAAGAACCTTTTTTATTTCCTTTGGCAGTGCCAATGATCGCTGGGCCTTCTATTCTCGCAGCGCTGATTTTATTGGCAAACCAACAACCAGGGCAAATGTGGGATTGGACTTTAGCTTTACTCGGTGCCTGGCTGATAAGTTCAGCTATTTTGTTGTTTGCTCCATTATTTCATCGGGTGTTAGGAGAGCGTGGTCTCACAGCAATGGAGAGACTGATGGGGATGATTCTGGTGATTATTGCCGTACAAATGTTACTGAACGGTTTTTCGCATTACATGAAATGGGACAGTTAGTCACAGTAGCCAGAGAACAGAGTTTTCTGCCAGGCTGTGCTTGTGTATGATGCGCAGCCATAGAAGCCAGAGCAGGATGGATAAAAATGAAACAAAAAGCGAATAATTTTCAGAAGATGCGGGAACTTGGCTTCTATCAGCAAGCGGCTATAGCTGCAACTTTGTTAGAACGTATGCTACCAAACTATCAGTTGTTCAGCGAAGTGACAGGTTTTGGTGATGCAAAATTGTGCCGTGACATACTGAATCTGGTGTGGGAGTGGCTTTTTGTCAAAAAAGTGAAGATTAACTTTGAACGCTTGTGCAACGAACTGGAAGTGGCGACCCCGGATCAAAGTCAGTTTGATATGTTTGGTGTTTATCCTGCTATTGATACCGCCACGGCGTTAGATTCTATGCTCAACGGTATTTTGTCGCAGGACGCA
>NZ_JAIWOI010000204.1 GCF_020217005.1 Rheinheimera sp.
GCTGAATTCGTCAATGTGGCCAAAATATCTCAGGCCTCTGTTGCACGCTTGATTGAATACCAGGCCGAAGATATTGATATCACGACAGAAGCTGAGTTGAAAAAGTGGGTGCGTGACCACGAACTGATGGAATATGAAATGGACTGTCTGTCAGAGCTTATCGAACTGGTGACGCCGTTAAATGATGGTTTTCAGCGTGAACAGGTGCAAATGCTAAAAGCCTGGGTTCGTGAGCAAGGTTTGAGCAATTTAGGGATGGAACTTGTTCCCGAAATTCAAAACTCAGACGTCTGAAAGTCTTGCAGTCTGAGGCAATAGTTCTTTTAGAGTCAATGCTTTAACTTTATAGAAAAGTCATAAAATTTTTCTTGCATAATAACTAGTCGCTGCTTAAAATGCGCGCGCTCGAAAGGCAAGTCTCCCGAAAGGGAGTACACGCAAAGCTGCAGATCTAAGGGGAAACCTATGATGGCTGGGCTGCCGTAATCTTGTGGTTACGTAGGACGCATCTAAGCCAGTTTACTGGTATCAAAGCTCCTCCTTTCGTGTTCGCTGATGAATAACAGCAATAATGCTGTTGTTGAAGTTTCAGCCTGTTTACACAGACCAATCAGCCTGATCTGACGATCAGTGTTAGCCAACACCGGAGCTTATTATGAAATTTAAATTTGTTGCTTTAATCGCTATCGCCGCCGCTCAATTTGTTGCACCAACTGCTTCAGCAAACGACCAGATGGTTCAATCAATCTGTGCTTATGTTGCTGATAACAACAAAAATGACCTGCGTAAAGCATTGTCTGATAACCGTTTACGTTTAAAAAGCATCTACGATGGTATCGTATGTAACGGTTTGCCTTTAGTGCGTCATGCGATCAAACACAACGCCGCTGATACTGCCGAGTTCATCATCAAGCAGTTACCAGGCAGCCAGGTTGCTAAATCAGGCGACGTAGAATGGGCGACCAGCAACGGTTTTGCTGCTTCTCCAATTCTGGAAGCGATCAAAGCCCGTAGCGCAAGCTAATAGAATTTGAAGTTAAAAAAGGCGCCTGATGGCGCCTTTTTTATTGGCTGTTACTGAGCTTCGGCTCATAGTCTGGGGAATCAGGCTTGCCAGAGCCGATACGCCAATTGCCCCGCGACTTTTTCTTTCAGTAATTGCCATTCTGCTGGCAGTTGATCCACAGCCAGTTCTTTTTCTGTTTCCAGATAAATTAAAGCGCCTGGTTTGAGCCAGCCTTGCTCGGCCAATGCTTTACAGCAAGGTATGGCCATATCGTGCCGGAAAGGTGGATCAATAAAAACCAGATCAAATTGACGCTGCGCTGGTTTTTGTAACCACAACAAAGTGTCGGTTTGCTGAACTTCAGCCTGATCACTACCAAGACTTTTTAAGTGCTGTTTCAACAGTTGAGCGGCTTTGGCATCTTTCTCCAGTAATAAGACAAAATCGGCGTACCTTGATAAAGCCTCTAAACCTAAACTACCACTGCCCGCAAAACAGTCCAGCACAGAACTACCTGCCACATCCTGCATTAACCAGTTGAACAACGTTTCTTTCACCCGATCTGAGGTAGGTCTTAATCCTGCTGCATCCAATACAGGTAAGCGCCGGCCTTTCCATTTGCCACTGATCAGTCTGACAAAACCTGGTCCCTGATGCGCCGGAGCGCTATTTCGGCCCTTTACTGTTTTCATTGAGTATTTTTGTCCTGCATCTTAAAGATGGTACTATATGAGTCAATTTTACCTTAGTTTTCGGATCTTCTGGCAGCGACCTTTATGACAAAGCAAAATAAACTCTTCTCCTGGCTTGGTTTTGGTAAAAAAGCAGAGGCTGCACCTGCTGAAACAGCAGCAGAACAGCAAAATCTGCCTGCGGTGCAACAGGCTGACCCTCAAGTACAAAAAGCTGAAGCTGATGGGATACAGACAGAAGTCACTGAAACTAAGGACTCAGTTCAGGTCAATGAGTCAGAGCCTATGGCTCCTGCTCCCCAGGCCAGTATTGTTCCCGCCATTACTTTGCAACCTCAACCCGCAGAGCGGCCTGGCTTTTTTGCCCGTCTGAAACAAGGACTGACTAAAACCAGCCAAAATTTGGGTAACGGTTTAGCCAGTCTGTTTTTAGGCAAAAAAATCGATGACGATTTATACGAAGAATTAGAGACTCAGCTGTTAATGGCTGATGTTGGGGTTGATACCAGTCAAAAATTGATTAAACAGTTGGTACAGCATGCAGATCGGAAGCAGTTAAAAGATGCTGATGCTTTGTATGACAAACTGCAGCAGGAAATGGCCCTTTTGTTGGATGAAGTTGAACAACCCCTACAATTGCAGGGGGCAGAGGGTCCTTTTGTTATACTGATGGTGGGGGTCAATGGCGTGGGTAAAACCACCACTATAGGCAAAATGGCGCAGCAGTTTAAGCAACAAGGTAAATCAGTGATGTTAGCTGCTGGCGATACGTTCAGAGCTGCAGCTGTGGAGCAGTTACAGGTGTGGGGCGAGCGTAATGCGATTCCAGTGATCGCTCAGCACAGTGGTGCTGACAGTGCTTCGGTGATTTTTGATGCTTATCAGGCAGCCAAAGCCCGTGGCATAGAGGTATTGATTGCCGATACCGCTGGTCGTCTACAAAACAAAGCTCATTTGATGGAAGAGCTGAAAAAAATTGTTCGGGTGATGAAAAAAATCGATGCCCATGCCCCACATGAAGTGATGCTGACACTGGATGCCGGCACAGGACAAAATGCGTTAAGTCAGGCTCGCTTATTTAAAGAAGCTGTCGATATTACCGGGATCAGCTTAACTAAGCTTGATGGTACAGCGAAAGGTGGGGTGATTTTTGCGATTGCTGACCAGTTTAAAGTCCCTATTCGTTACATTGGTGTTGGCGAAGGCATTGATGACTTGCGGGTGTTTGACAGTAAAGATTTTATCAAGGCATTGTTTGCCAGGGATCTCTGATTATGTTGCGTTTTGAGCAAGTCACAAAAAGTTACAGCGGTGGTTTTGTCGCGCTGGATAGAGTCAGCTTCCATCTGGAAAAAGGTGAAATGGCTTTTTTAACAGGACATTCCGGAGCTGGTAAAAGTACTCTGTTAAAACTCATTAGCCTGATTGAAAGACCGACCACAGGCAAAGTTTTTATCAATGGTGTGGACTTAAGCCGGGTCAGTAGAGGGCAGGTGCCTTATGTGCGCCGAGATATAGGCATGATTTTCCAGAATCACAAGCTGCTGATGAACCACAGTGTGTTTGACAATGTAGCCTTACCTTTGGTGATTGAAGGCTTCAGCGGCAAAGATATGATCAAAAGGGTGCACGCGGCTTTAGATAAAGTCGGGCTGCTGGATAAAGTGCGTTGCCTTCCACATACCTTATCAGGTGGTGAACAACAACGTGTAGGCATTGCCCGAGCCGTAGTGAACAGACCTCCTTTATTGTTAGCGGACGAGCCAACAGGGAATCTGGACCCGGATTTATCCAAAGATATTATGAATGTATTTGAAGCCTTTAATCAGGTGGGCGTTTCGGTGTTGATTGCCAGTCATGATTTGAGCTTGTTGGCGCGTATGAGATATCGCACTTTGACGTTAAAAAATGGCCGTATGATCAATGACGGTTTAACGTCTTATGGAGCAGACGAATGAGTATTTTATTTCAGGGCCGAGCCACAGGAGCGACGGCGGTGAAACAAAGTCTGTGGAACAGATTTGTTATGTTTTGGGTGCATCATCTGCGTCAGGCCATGGCCAGCTTAGGGGAGATTTGGCTTACGCCCGCTTCTTCATTATTAACGGTCGCCGTATTGGGCGTCAGTTTGACCTTACCTGTAACTTTGCATTTAATGGTCAAAAACCTGCAGCAAGTCAGTAGCAGCGTTGATCAGGCTGCGCAAATCAGCTTGTTTTTAAAAGCCGATACCAATGAAACCCAGATAGCTGAACTCATTGCTTTATTGCAAGCTAACCCTGAGGTGGCGGATGTGCAATTTATTGATAAAAGTCAGGCGCTGGCAGAGTTTACTGCAGAATCAGGTTTTGGTGATGCTTTAAGTTATATCGAAGACAATCCTTTACCTCATGTCATACTGGTTAGTCCAAAAAATACCTCCAGTGTAGCGGCTTCGGCTTTGCTCGCCACCTTACAGCAAGAGCGTTATGTAGAGCTGGCCAAGCTGGATATAGGCTGGCTGGAGCGATTGGACGCCATTGTCAGTTTAGTGCGTCAGGTGGCTATTGCTGTAGCTTTGTTACTGATAGTGGCTGTACTGCTGGTCGTTGGGAATACGATTCGACTCATGATCCTGAATAAAAAGGATGAAATTGAAGTGATGAAATTGGTTGGAGCGACCAATAGTTATATTCAGCGTCCTTTTTTGTATACAGGGATCTGGCTTGGCTTTTTTGGTGGCATTCTGACCTTTTTAATAGAAGAAGTACTGCTGTGGTGGTTAAAACAAGCCATCGTCAGCGTGACTCAGCTATATGAAAGTAGCTTTACTCTGCAACCTCTGAGTTTGGCAGAGTTAGGTTATTTGTTGTTGGTTGCTGTTGGCTTAGGCTTTGTTGGCTCCTTGCTGGCAGTCCGGCGTAATATCAGCCAAATCGAAGCCACAGGTCTGTAAATCCAGGGCTAATGCTGTTGCACTGCCAGCAAGCGTTGGCCCCATTCCACAGCTTCAAAATAAACCAGATTTAAATCAACAGATTCTGGAACCATGCGCGATGACAGCTGAGTTTGTTGTTGCCATAGACCCTGTTCAAAAGCGCGTTCGATAGCCAAATAGTCTGCCAACACACCGATGTTTTCCAGCAGAGCCTGTTTTATTTCAGGTAACAGAGGTAGCTGAGCCATTAACTCTGCCAAAGGTTGCTCCAATAACGCATCCACCAACGAAAACAGACCCGTTAAAAACGCCGCAGGAGGGTTTTCCTGATCGCCACGTATATTCGCCAGTCGATCACAAAAACGTGCTCTGATCAAAGACATCACCAGCAGCTCATCAGAATGACCCTCTGCAAGGTTGGCCAGAGCCAGTAGCGAAATAAATTTCTTTAGTTCGGCTTCTCCCATATAGACCATGGCATGCTTTAGTGAGCCTATACTTTGTTTACGGGCAAAGTTGGCGCTGTTGATAAACCTTAACAACTTGTAGGACATATCTAAATCCCGTTCAACTATGGCCGCCAAACCGTCGAAATCTAACCTTATCTTGCTGGATTCACTGATCAGGGCCAGCAAATTCAGTTTGTTGCTGCCTAGTTGTTTGTGTTTTAACATTTCAGGCCTGGCAAAAAAGTAACCCTGATACAAGTCAAAACCCAGTTGTTTTAGTTGTTCGTATTCATCCGCAGTTTCTACCTTCTCAGCCAGTAGAGTGACAGGGTAGGCGGCAATACGGCGCAGATATTTGCTTATTTGCAATATATTGAACATCTGCACATCGACCTTAATGATGCTGATGTAAGGTAAAAATACGTCCCACTTGGCGTCAAAGTTATGGTCATCCAAAGCGAGGCGATAACCCATTTTATGCAGCTCTTTACAGGCAGTCAGCAGTTCATGACTAATAGGTACGGTTTCTAGTATTTCAATCACCATACTATTGGGATCAATAGAAGTAGGGAAATGGTGGATTAATGTGTCCGCAGAGAAGTTTATAAAGGCCTGCTTACCGCCTGTTATTTTCTCAACACCCAATAATAAGTGGTGTTGAGTGATCAGTTTGGATGTGGCCTCATCGGCATCAATATTGGGAAAACAATTGTCCACTCCGTCTCTGAATAACAACTCATAGCCAGTGACGGTCTTTTGGCGATCAAAAATTGGCTGACGCGCGACATAACAATACATTGAATTAGCCTTGCTGATTTTTATTGTATTTATAAGCGATGATCACAAGTTCTAAATTTATCATATAAGAAAAACCTATGCCTACATATGAATTGATATTATTAAAAATTTGGGCTTATTCAATTAGGGTCTTAAAACCAGTAAATTTTTTTAGCACTCTCCGTTAAAGAGTGCTAATATTTGAGCCAATCAAGCGATTAGGGGGAAAGAACATGACTCAGGCTTCACAAATGATGACTCTGACAGTGGCTGGAAGTGGCAGCCTTGAAGCTTACACTCATGCGGTAAGTACTATCCCAATGCTCACAGCAGAAGAAGAACGTTCTTTAGCTGAAAAATTGCAACAAGACGGCGATTTAGAATCGGCCCGCGTTTTAATTATGTCTCACCTACGTTTTGTAGTGCATATTGCCCGTAGCTATTCTGGTTATGGTTTGCCTATCAGCGACTTAATTCAGGAAGGTAATATAGGCCTGATGAAAGCAGTGAAACGTTTTGATCCTTCCGTGGGGGTGCGTTTAGTGTCTTTTGCGGTGCACTGGATTAAAGCTGAAATTCATGAATTTGTGCTGAAAAATTGGCGTATTGTCAAAGTGGCAACTACAAAGGCACAACGTAAATTATTCTTTAACCTGCGTAAAGCCAAAAAGCATTTAGGCTGGTTCAGTAAGGAAGAAGTACAAAGTGTTGCTGATTCGTTGGGGGTTCCTGTGCACGAAGTGCTGGAAATGGAGTCCCGTATGAGCAACCACGATATGCCTTTTGATGCATCGGATGATGAAGACGAAAGCAACTACACTGCTCCGGTGTTTTATTTGCAGGATAAAGGTTCAGATTTAGCCAACCGTATTGAAGAAGACCAATGGGATAACGCATCAGTAGACAGATTACAGGCTGCCATGCGTACGCTGGATGAACGTAGTCAGGATATTATCCGTGCTCGTTGGCTGGACGATCAAAAACTGACATTGCAGGAATTGGCAGACCGGTATCAGGTTTCTGCTGAGCGGGTTCGCCAGCTAGAAAAGAACGCAATGAAAAAACTTCAGACAGCAATGGCAGCTTAATAAGCAGCGCCAAGCAGTCGGCATCCACTAATGAGGGTCAGAGTAAAACTAAAGCGGCGGTTTAGTTTTACTCTGACCCTTGTTGTTTAATAACTACTTCCCAACTGATAAAAAGGTAAAGAGTTTGTCGGCTTTTTAACAGCTTCAGGCAAAGACCAGGGCTTTTGAGTCAGGACAGGCGCTGGTTTTATCGGGGCCAAGGTTAAAGGGTTGAGCAATTCAGGTATATCCCAGTTTTGGCTGTACATGGCAATGATAGCCTCTGGTTCTTCTATTGCAGGGAGATAAACAGGTTCATTGAATTCTACTTTTGCTTCAGTATGCATTGGTTTTTTCTCACTAGTGGTTGCTCTGGCCAACCGTGCCGGTTCCCGTTCAGGTAAAGACAAGGGCACATCTGCCGTTTGTGCTGCGGTCATCACTTCATAGTCTGCTGGCAGTAAAGCGGAAAGCTTCACAACTTCTATACCTTGTCCTGTTAAATCTGCTAAATGTTGTTTCAGGTAAGCGTAAGTTTCTGGGTAGGGATGGCCAATAGCTATAGCAGATTGGTGCTGTTTAGCTAATTTAATCATCAACTTAAATTGTTTATCTAAAGCTTTATAAGACCTGTCGTTATCCAGAAATACCTGACGGGTTAACAAAGGGATCTGGTGTTTTTTGGCATAAGCAGCAGCCTGACTGCGGGCTGTGGTTTTGCTGTCGAGGAAAAACAGCTGACGTTTGGCGATGTACCCTAAAGTCCAATCCATCACTTTGGCCTGCTCAGTGAAGTAGCTGCCCATATGGTTATTGACGCCTATAGCGTAAGGCACATCAGCAAAAGCTGCCTGCAATTTACGCTCTATTTCAGGCCGACTCATAGTAACTTTTAACGCATTTTTACTTAAGTCGGCTCGCCGCGCAGACTCCATTGGCATATGCAAAATAACGTCCCGCTGCTGCTGATACGCTGCTTTAGCTACCTCGTTGCTATGCGGCGTGTGAGGGATCACAGCAAAAGTCAGATCATAAGGTAAGGCCAATAGTTTGTAGTCAATCTGATGGTAGCCAATATCATCGATCACTATAGCCACTTTGGCGGCAAAAGAGGGCAAACTGCAAAGCGCAAAAGCTAAGCTCAGTACATACTTCATTCACTAGGATCCTGCGCGTTTCTGTAACCAGGTAATAGGATTAATAGCTGTGCCTTTTTGCCGGATCTCAAAATACAATCCGGCCTGAGCCTGACCACCACTGGCACCCACTAAGGCCACAGCTTCACTGGCGTTAACCGACTCACCTGGTTTTTTTAATAAAGTTTGGTTGTGGCCATACAAGCTCATCACACCATTGCCATGGTCCAGCACTATGACCCAGCCATAGCCCTTTAGCCAATCAGCATAAATCACCTGACCATCAGCTACAGCTTTAACTTTAGAGCCTTCGGCCGCAGCAATTAAAATGCCGCGGGAACTGACACCAGCCAGACGTTTTTCGCCATAGCCCTGTAAAATATCGCCCTGCACAGGCCAGGGTAATTTACCTTTGGTTTTGGGCAGATTTAACCGCTTTTTAGCCGCTATAGCCGCAGCCTTTAGTTTACCTAAAGTACTTTGCAGGCTTTGTTCATTTTGCTTCAGGTAGTCCAGCTGTTGCGCTTGATCCGTCAAAAAGCTTTTCATTTTTTTCACAGATGCCAACTGACTGGTTTTGGCGTTGAGCAGTTCTTGCTGCTGTTGCTTCAATTGAGCCTGCAATTCCTGCTGTTGCTCAGCCTTTTGCTGGAGCTCGAGCTCTACTTGTTTTAACGAATCCGCTGTCTGTTGTATTTTGCTGATTTGTTGCATCCGCGCCTGATTCAGATACTGATAATAAGTCAGCACCCGTTCCAGCTTATTACTGTTTTGCTGGTTGAGCAGCATTTTGGTGTAATCATGGTCACCTGTCACAAAAGCGCCTTTGAGTTGCTGTGCAAGCAAAGACTTTTGTAATTCGAAACTTTGTTGTAACTGTTGCTGTTCAAGTTCCAGTTGCTGCTGCCGCTGATGCACTAGTGCAAGTTCGTCATTATTTTGCCGAATTTGTCGCGTTAGTTTTGCCAGGGATTGATCGGCGGATTTCAATAATTCCTGCGCCTTACTAAAAGCTTTTTGCTGTTGCTGCAGTTCCTGTTCGGTTTTCTGTATTTGACCTTTGAGTTGCGACAGTTCCTGTTGCACCTCTTTTTGGTCCTGAGCCAGCACTGGCATCGAGCCTAAACAGAGCAGCAGAGCTAAGCTCTGCTGCATCTTTATTTTATAGTTCACAGATCTAAATGGCATTAATTTAACTTCATGAGAATTTTGCCTGTCATTTCTGGCGGAATAGGCATACCCATCAAGTGCAGCATAGTTGGGGCTATGTCACTTAAAATACCGCCTGACGTCACAGCAGCATGACGGCCTACATATATCAATGGTACAGGATCACTGGTGTGGGCGGTATGAGCCTGACCAGATTCCGGATCCATCATTTGTTCGGCGTTACCATGGTCGGCAGTGATTAAACATTCCCCCCCCACTTGTTGCAAGGCATCTACCACACGACCAATACAATGATCGACAGCTTCAACAGCTTTGATGGCGGCAGATAAAATACCTGTGTGGCCCACCATATCGCCATTTGGATAGTTGCAAATAATCACATCAAACTCACCGCTGTGAATAGCATCGACTAGCTTGTTGGTCAGCTCGGTGGAATTCATTTCCGGTTGCAAATCGTAAGTGGCCACGTTAGGAGATGGCACCAGTATGCGTTGTTCACCGTCAAATACATCTTCACGACCGCCGCTAAAGAAGAAGGTGACGTGGGCATATTTTTCAGTTTCTGAAATACGCAACTGAGTCTTTTGATGTTTAGCAAGCCATTCCCCCAAGACGTTGTTCAGACTTTCTGGTGGGTAGGCACATGGTGCTTTTATATCAGCCGCATATTCTGTCAACATCACAAAACTGGAAAGTTGTGGTTGGTATTCACGGTTAAAACCTGAGAAATCCGCATCTATAAAAGCGCGACTAAACTGACGGGCGCGGTCTGCGCGGAAGTTCATA
>NZ_JAIWOI010000205.1 GCF_020217005.1 Rheinheimera sp.
AAAATCAGGCTGTCGCCTTGCTGCATTTTAATCACATCACCAGCTGGGTTTTTAATAGCTGTGGCTTTGACAAACTCATCGTTTTCATCGCGACTGTAGGCTGCTTTTAACGCATCTACTGCGGTAGTAGCAGTAAACTCCGCTTTACCTTGAGTCAGTAAATCGTAGGCGGCCTGGACACGATCCCAACGCTTGTCTCTATCCATCGCAAAATAACGACCAATCACAGAAGCTACCTGGCCTACACCTATGGCTTTAAAGTGATCTTCTACGCGTTGCAACGAGGCTTCAGCGCTGCGTGGCGGCGTATCTCGGCCATCTAAAAATGCGTGCAGATAAATTTCAGTAGCGCCTTGCTGTTTGGCCAGATCTATCATGGCGATAATATGATCTTCGTGGCTATGCACGCCGCCAGGGGACAACAAGCCCATTAAATGTACTGCTTTGCCTTGGCGTACAGCCTGCTGAGTTGCTTCGACCAGCACAGGGTTAGTGAAGAAATCGCCATCCTGAATAGCTTTAGTGATACGGGTAAAATCCTGATAGACAACCCGGCCTGAGCCTAAATTAACATGACCAACTTCAGAGTTACCCATTTGGCCATCTGGCAAGCCAACGTCCAAACCTGAGCCTGAAATCAGAGTGTGAGGACATTCTGCCCATAACTTGTCCATGACAGGAGTATTGGCCTGTAAAATCGCATTGGATTCACGCTCTTCTCTGTATCCCCATCCATCCAATATCAGTAAGACTAACGGCTTTTTCGGCTGCATACTCATGGCTCCGTGCTTTGTCATTTAAAGATTGTTTGATGGCCTATCTTACCTTGTTTTTACTGTGAAAACAGTGACGAAATAGTACGGATAGGGCTTCAGTGCTGCATTCTTTTATCAAACTAGGTATACTCGGCCGCAAAGTTTTGCTCCTGAAATAAAACAGAATGGTGTTTATGCAGCAATATATTGATTTTTTGAGTAATCATCCTTACCTGACGGCCGCTTGGGTTGCGTTATTTTTAGCTTTAGTCGTCAGTTGGATTAAGTCTTTAACCTCTTCAATCAAACAGATCACTCCTACTCAACTGACCTTATTGGTGAACAGAGAAGATGCGACAGTCATAGATATACGTACTGACGCCGACTATAAAAAAGGCCATATTACTGGTGCCCGTCATCTGACAGCGGAACAAATTAACACTCAAGCCGCTGCCGGACTTGAAAACAAAAAAGACGCACCCATCATAGTAGTCTGTCAGGCTGGTATGTCTGCACAAGGCGTAGCCGCAACATTAGCTAAACAAGGCTTCACCAAGGTGTTTGTTTTGCAGGGCGGTATGAATACCTGGACGGGCGCAAACCTGCCAGTTGTTAAAAAATAAGTCGGAGCAAAGATGGCACAAGTCACTATTTACACTAAGGCCTATTGTCCTTATTGTGTTCGCGCTAAGGCGTTATTAGGCCAAAAAGGCGTACAATTTGATGAAATCAAAATAGATGAACAGCCTGAACTGCGTCCAGCCATGATTGAACGTGCCAATGGCCGCACCACTGTGCCGCAGATTTTCATCGGCGACACTCATGTGGGCGGTTGTGACGATCTTTTTGCACTGGAGAATGCCGGCACCCTGAATTCGATGCTCTCTGCTTAACTGCAGCTGGCTTTCTACCGATCATTAAATAAAAAAATTAGGATTTATCATGGCCGAACAACAAGCTGCTGAACAATTTGCGATCCAGCGTATTTACGTAAAAGACATTTCTTACGAATCGCCAAATGCGCCTGCAATTTTTCGTAAAGAGTGGCAACCTGCTATTCAGTTAGATTTGGATACCAGAAGCGACAAACTGGAAGACAATACGTTTGAAGTAGTATTATCTTTGACTGTAACAGCACGCATTGAAGAAGAAGTTGCTTTTTTATGTGAAGTGCAGCAGGCTGGTATTTTTAGCCTGCCGACTTTGGAAGATGCGCAAATGGCTCATATGTTAGCTTCATTTTGCCCAAACATCTTATTTCCTTATGCGCGCGAAGCCGTGTCTAACCTGGTAAACCGCGGTACTTTCCCACAACTGAATCTGGCACCAGTAAATTTTGATGCCTTATTTGCTCAATATATCCAAAAACGTCAGGCTGAAGCTCAGGCCCAGCAAGGCGTAACACAACACTCTTAAAATGAAAGCTGCAATTGCTGTGTTAGGGGCGGGCTCTTATGGGACCGCCCTTGCTATTTCGCTGGCACGAAATGGCAACCCTACTTTATTGTGGGGCCGGAACGCGGATGATATCCGGGTTATGACCGAACAACGGATGAACCAGCGTTATTTGCCGGACATTCCACTGCCAGATTCTTTGGCCGTTACAGCGGACTTGGCTGATGCTGTGGGTTCATGTCGGGATATCTTGTTATCTGTCCCTAGTCACGCATTTGCTGACACTTTGAAGCAGATCAAACCCTATCTGCAACACAATGCCAGAGTGGCATGGGCCACTAAAGGTCTGGAGCCAGAAACTGGTCGTTTGTTGCAGGATGTAGCTAAAGAAATTTTAGGGGACGAGGTGTCTTTAGCCGTATTGTCAGGCCCTACCTTTGCCAAGGAGCTTGCCAAAGGCTTACCTACGGCTATTTCATTGTCCTCTACAGACCCTGAGTTTATTGCCACTCTGTCCAGCTTATTGCATTGCACCAAAACTTTCAGGGTGTATACCAATCCTGATTTTATTGGAGTGCAACTTGGTGGTGCTGTTAAAAATGTTATTGCCATAGGCGCTGGTATGGCTGACGGTATTGGTTTTGGCGCTAATGCCCGTACCGCTTTAATCACCCGTGGTTTAACTGAAATGTGCCGTTTAGGTTGTGCCTTAGGCGCGAAAAAAGAAACCTTTATGGGAATGGCCGGTTTAGGTGACCTGGTGTTAACCTGCACAGATAACCAATCCCGTAACAGACGTTTTGGTTTGTTGCTAGGTGAAGGCAAAGGTGTGGACGAAGCTATGGCGACTATAGGGCAGGTCGTGGAAGGCTACCGTAATGCCAAAGAAGTGTTTAATCTGGCACAACGCGTCGGTGTGGAAATGCCTATTACGGAGCAGATTTATCAGGTGCTGTATCAGGGTAAAGATGCGCGTTTGGCGGCGATGGATCTACTAGGCCGCGAAAAACGCGACGAATAATTTAGCCGTCGTCCTTGAAGCCGCAGCTTTGTTGGCTGCGAGCTTTCGCCCCAGTCACATAGTGAACTATGCTCCTGGGGTCTCAATCTCTAGCCGCCTCGCCGCAACTTCAATTACTTAGGCTAAAATAGCCGTCGTCCTTGAAGCCGCAGCTTTGTTGGCTGCGAGCTTTCGCCCCAGTCGCATAGACTGCTATGCTCCTGAGGTCTCAATCTCTTGCCGCCTCGCCGCAACACCAACTACTTAGGCTATTGAAGTGTCGTCCTTGAAGCCGCAGCTTTGTTGGCTGCGAGCTTTCGCCCCGGTCACATAGTGAACTATGCTCCTGGGGTCTCAATCTCTTGCCGCCTCGCCGCAACTTCAATTACTTAGGCTAAAATACCCGTCGTATTTGGCGCTGCAGCTTTGTTGCCTGCACTCTCTCGCTGCAACACCAACTACTTAGGCTATTGACGTGTCGTCCTTGAAGGCGCAGCTTTGTTGGCTGTATGCTTTCGCCTGTACAGTGTTTGAATGTGGGGTGGGCAGGGCAAGCCCAACCCTTTTGCTTTTCTAGTTATGATTCTTTGGTTCTTTATCCAACAGCAAAGCGATTTGCTCTGCTTGTACCGGAGGACTAAATAAGTAGCCCTGAACCACCTCACATCCCATGACATGCAGTAAATAAGCCTGCATTTCAGTTTCAACACCTTCCGCGACCACGGCAATTTTCAGATAGCCCGCTAAGCGGATTATGGTCGAGGTAATATTCCGATCTTGCTCTGATGTGTCCATGTCCTTGATAAAAGCCCGGTCGATTTTAAGGGTATCTATGGGGAAACGTTTCAGATAGCCTAGTGACGAATAACCAGTACCAAAATCATCAAGTGCCAGCGTAAATCCCATAGCTTTAAGCTGATGCATCATTTCAAGGCAATGTTCGGCATCACGCATCATAGCGGTTTCGGTAATTTCTAATTCAAGCAGACTGGCGTCCAACTGATAGTGTTGCAACTCTTTCTGTAAAAATTCAATTAAATCAGGTTGTTGTAATTGTTGAACCGACAGGTTTACTGCGACTCGGCCCCGCATTTGGCCTTGTTGTTGCCATTGCTGAATTTGAGCACAGACCTGACTGAATACCAGCCTGTCCAACTGAATAATGACGCCATTCTCCTCTGCTATAGGGATAAACATCACAGGAGACACCATGCCTCTGGCTGGATTGTGCCAGCGGCAAAGGGCTTCGTAGCCCACTATGGTATTACTGCTGACGTTGTATTTAGGCTGATAAACTACTTTGAACTCACCCTGAGCTATACCACGCCACAAATCGCTTTCCAGAGCAAGGTATTCGGGAGTTCGTTGCAGCATTTTGTCGTTAAAAAACTGCGCATTGTTACGACCCATTTGCTTTGCATGGTGCAAGGCAGTATCAGCACTGCGTAACAGAATATCGGATGAGCGGCCATCTTCAGGGTAAATAGCGATGCCTATACTGGCGGTCAGAGTAATTTCTAAATCACCCATTTGTAGAGGCTGGCGAATTTGTAACAGTAATTGCAGGCTCAGGCGATTTAGTAGCAGGTCAAACTGTTCCAGACTAAAATGAGATGGAACCAAGATGGCAAACTCATCTATACCCAACTTAGCCAGAATATAACCAGCAGGCAATAGTTTTTGCAGTCGCTCCGCGACCATTTTGAGTAAAAGATTACCACTGTCGTGCCCGAGCGAGTCATTAATTTTGGCAAAACGATCCAGGTCGACCAGCAAGACTGCAAAATGAGGGAAGCGACTGCTGCAACTGAAAAAAGCTCTATCCAAATGTTCAAGGAATAAAGCACGGTTCGGTAATTGAGTCAGTGGATCTCTGGTGCTGAGCTTACGTAGCTCCCTTTCGTTTAGTTTGCGATTAGTTACGTCAGAGAAAATGGCCAGGTAGAGTTTAGGTTCCTGTGCTCCCTTACCTGACAACAAAGTAATAGCCAATGACAAGGCGAAATTATCGCCATTGGCTTTTTTGCTCCAGACTTCGCCACGCCAGAAACTGAATTGCTGCAGTTGTTGTACTATAGTTTTCAGCAGCTCGGTCTGATGGCCCTGGGCTGTGTAAAGCTGCAAGGTCTGGCCTTCTATTTGTTTGGCCGTAAAACCAGTGATCTCGCAAAAGGCCTGATTTACCTTTTCTATCCGCAGCTGTTCATCTCCTAACCACACTGCATCCTGAGTATTGTCGAACAAGGAACTGATCATCAGTTGTTGTTCCAGTCGCTGATGCAAACGGTTCTGATGAACCCGGTAGCGCCAGAGTAATAATGCAAGCATCATGACGGACAAAAACAGCATCAGCCATAACCAGCTTTGTTGTATCCACCAATATCTGTTGAAATGCAGCTGATAGTGGTCGGCCTGTTGCCAGGTCATACCGTCCTGGCTAGCTTCTATCTTTAATTGGTATTGTCCGCTGTCGCCCAGTTGCAGTTTAAACTGGCGTTGGGGATAACTCAGCGTGACAGCTGGGGCATAGTCCAAACTATAACGAAAGTAGTTCCACTGTTTGCCTGCTGTAGGGTAGTGGCTTAGACGGAATTCGACTTCAGGTCCCCAGCTATCCAGTTGCAGCAAATGCTCCTGTTGTTTCAGGTGCTGACCATTTTCTGCCACCAGCTCCAGTCGTATCGGATTCACCGTAAGCTGAGGCTTAGGTTGAATTAAGTCTGCCTGATAATGGCCAATGGAACTATTAATGAAGAATTTGCCCTGATCAATTTTCGCTTGATAAGGCAATAAGTACTCCCCTTGATTCAGCTGCCATTGCAGTAAAGAATTATCTTTTAAATCAATAAGATGTAGTTGTTGTTTCGACCATAACCAAGCTTGTTGCTGTTGGATCAGCAGATGCTGTTGCTGCCGGGGTACCTGCCATTGCTGTTGTAATGCAAGAGTAAGTTTATTGCTGCTTTGCTCAGTCTTGTAGTGGTAAAGCTGATCTGGCGTCAACAACCACAGCCCCTCTGGCGCTGCGACCAGATCCTGTATTTGCCGCGGATCTAGACAAGGTGAGCTTTCACATGGATTGAGGCCGTATGCATTGAGTTGACGCTCGGCCAGCCGATAGGAGTAAAGCCTGTTACTGCCTGCAAGCCATAACTGTCCGGCTTGAAAACGTACTAAAAACCAACTGGCCTGATCGCTTAATAACACTGCGGATGCTGAAGCTGGCTCCCACTGCCATAAACCCTTATGCGTTAGATACCAGAATTGGTCCTGGGTAACAGCGAGATCCAGAACAGGCTCTTTTTCCGCTAAAATCCACTGGGCATTCGCCACGTCGAAACGCCAGATTTGTTGACCAACCCAGACAAAATACTGTTGTTGATACCAAAATTTCTTCACCTGCTCCAGAGCAAAAGGAAAAGTTAAGCTAGTGATTTGTCCCGGGACAGGGTGAAGCAACACCAACTGCTGTGGTACTGGCTGCCAGTTTTGGTTTTTGTTGTCCCACAGAGTAGTGCTCCTGCTGGCCTGCACATTCAAAGCAGACAACTGTGCCAGCGCCAGCGTACCAGCGGCATCAGCTAACCAGATATTCTGGTGTCGGTCTGCAAACAGCTGCATCCAGGGTTGCGCCAACGCCTGATTTTGCCAAAGTCCGGAATCAGGTTGGTATAAATAAAGCTCTTGCGAAGATAAAAGCCATACCTGACCTAGGGGATCTACCTCCAACGCCGACGCATAAAAATTTTCCGGCGTTGTGACCGCTTGCAGCTGTTGTTGAGTGAACCTGTACAGTTTTTGGTGTTGTGCCAATAACCAGAGCTGCTGGTCAGGTCCAAGCGCCAAATCTGTTTGTTGCGGTAAATTCAGCGCATAATGTTGCCAGTTTTGGCTGGCCAAATCGTAACGTGCCAGTCTGGCTTCTTTAGACCAGAGCCAAACCGATGTACCGTCACTGACTCCCTGCACCCAGGCTGCTGTTGTCATATTGTTGCGCCATAACAACGTGGCGTCAGCCGAATTGTCCGACCATTGCCAGAGTTCCTGCTCCGTTAGTATCAAAGGTACAGCGTTATCCGACAAAAACAACGACTTAATCTGTTCTTTACTTTGCCAAATTTGGCGAAATTGCCCGCTTTGCTGCTCAAATAACCAGATTTGATCAACGCTGGCTAACCACAATTGGTGCTGATCTAAGGTCAGTAGCTGAACCAAAGCCTGAGTTTGTAATTCTGCGGGTAAGTTATAAGACTGATGTTCATGGCCATCAAAACGATGTAGCTGAGTGCTGGTGCTCCACCATAACAAGCCCGATTTATCCTGAGTAAAGAGTTCAATCGCCAAATGCTGAGATTGGCGCGAGTGCACCATAGGCTGGACCTGCAAATAAGCGTGAAGACCCGTGCTACAAAATACAAGCCAAAGCGCCAGGCAAAATTTAAGGCAACGCAGCAGCATCTGAATTTATTCCCCTGACAATCTCTCATTTAAATTACTGATAAATCAGCACGCTGGTTCACACTATAGCTTTAGGCTCGGCAGCTTAGCAAACTCAGGGCCTTGCTCCGGCATAACCTAACTGACGCCATGACTCATAGACGAACACTGAGACAGCATTGGACAAGTTCATTGAGCGGCTATCCGGTGTCATTGGAATACGTAGCCATTGGTCTTTAGGTAAAGTTGCCAGCAGATCTGCAGGTAAACCTCTACTTTCCGGTCCAAAAACTAACGCATCACCTAACTGGTACTGTGCATCGCTATGGTGATTGCTGCCCTTGGTGGTACAGGCAAAAACTCTGGTCGGTTTCACGTCCGCTAAAAAGGCGGCGAAGTTAGCGTGACGTTTAACATCAGCAAATTCGTGATAATCCAGACCCGCTCTTTTAATACGTTTATCATCCCAAGCGAAACCCAGAGGCTCAATTAAATGCAAACGAAAGCCTGTATTGGCACAAAGCCGGATAATATTACCGGTATTAGGCGGAATTTCTGGTTCATATAACACTATGTCTAACATGATAATTTCCAAATTTTTAAGCGCTGTGAGTGTATCAAAATTGGCGTACAATGCCTATGGATGCTGAAGACAAAACAGCCAGAGGTGGGCACTTTGATGACGCAAACTACGAAAAATACCGACTATCAACTTTGGGTTAAGCGCTCAGGCTATCTGACATTGAGCATAGCTTTAACTATTTTGCTGTTGAAATTCAGCGCTGTGCTGGCAACGAATTCCAGCTCAGTGTTGGCGTCCTTTACTGATGCATCTATGGACTTATTAGTATCCGTATTAAATTTTGCCGTGCTGCGGTATGCCTTACGCCCTGCAGACCACAATCATGGCTTTGGCCACGGCAAAGCCGAAGCTGTGATGGCTTTATTACAGGCTGCTTTTTTAACCGGAGCTGCAGTGCTACTGTTGACTCAAACCTTCAGTCGGTTAAATCAAACTGAAGCTATACAGCAATTGGCTTTTGGCATGTGGATCACAGTGTTGTGTGCCGGATTAACCCTGACCTTAGTGCTGGCACAACGCTGGATTATAAAGCGCACCGGCTCACTGGCGGTGAAAGCAGATTTACTGCACTACCGAAGTGATTTGTTAATGAATTTGTTGGTTCTGACCGCGCTGTTTTTAGCCAGCCAGAATTTGCTTTGGGTGGATAATCTGGTTGCAGTGTTGATTTGTGGGTATTTGCTCTACAGTGCCTTCGAACTCGCTAAAGAAGCATTGCAGCATTTGCTGGATGAACAATTACCGGCCGACCAACTGGCTCGCATAGAGCAAACCTTACTAACACAAGCCGATGTACTGGCCGTGGAGCAATTAAAAACCCGTCAGGCGGGGCCCCATATCTTTATTCAACTGCGTCTGGTATTGCAGGATGATTTATCTTTACTGGCCGCTCATGAGATAGTCGACAAGGCAGAGCAACAGCTAATGACTCTGTACAAGCAAGCAGAAGTTATTATTCATGCTGAACCTTATTCAGAGTCCGAGCTGAAGAAAAAACCGGTTTAGTGCCGCAAGTAATTGGTTGCGCAGAGGATCGCTTTCAAAAATTATTTCATGTAATGCGCCTTGGATCTTTACCAGTTCACAAGGCTGGCCTTGTTGTTTCTGCCAGTACTGATGTTGCATTTTGTTAGCCACCACCCTGTCTTCTGAAGCCTGAACAATAAGCTGAGGTAAGGACAGGGCCTCAGCCTGCTGCAAGGCGTCTATGGCTTGCAGTGACTGCTGCAACCAACGCACTGAAACTCCGCCCAATTGCAATTCAGGTTGTATTTGATACAGGTGGCGAAATTGTTGATAACGCACCAGGCTATGAGTCAGTTGATTCCGCTCAAAGTCCTTGTCCTGATAGGGTTTCTGGCCTGGAAAGTAGCGTTCTGTATGACCGGATGCATTCTGTAGTTTAGCGAGCAAAGCTACCAGTATTTTTGCCATGGCTGTTGGTAAAGGCCAGGTTTGAATACCAAACATAGGAGAGCAATAGACGGCTCCGCTAAAACCATGGTCATGATGTTGCTGCAGGTAGCGGCACAAAATGGCGCTCCCCATGGAGTGAGCCAAGCCCAATAGCGGGGCTTGTTGTGCCGGCACTATATGCTGTGAGAGCCAGAGGGCGAAGTCCTGCACATAATGCTGAAAATCTGCCACATCACCCAAATGCCGATCTGTCTTGTGTCGATCCGATAAACCCTGACCTCTGTGATCAATCAGATGCACAGTAAAACCGGCCTGATACAAGTCAAAGCAGAACTCCTGATATTTTTGGCCCGCTTCTATGCGGCCAGGGGATAAAACTATTTCGGCTCTGGGGGTTGGATGGCGAAAACTGTT
>NZ_JAIWOI010000206.1 GCF_020217005.1 Rheinheimera sp.
ATAGCAAATTCTGGTCTGGTCAAAACTCAAAAAAGACTGATGTTGACCTCGTTGCCAGAATTGCTGCAATACAGCTTGAGCCTTTACCAGTTGCTGTTCTGTAAAGTTTGCCGTCAAAAGGGGGGGGAATGATGCTGGCACTCAAAGATCCTTAGTGGGTCAGAGGTAATACTATGCGGACTAACAAGCCGCCAGTGGCTGGCAACGAAGCACTGATACTACCATGATGTTGTCTGATAGCGGAGGCGGCGATAGCCAAACCCAAGCCTGTGCCATTCTGATGCTCCCGTACAGCAGAGACCCGATAAAAAGGCGCGAAGATCTGTGACAAACTTTCAGTTGGCACTCCGGGCCCCTGGTCCTGGATTTGTAACTCAAGCTGTTGTTCCTGTCTTGTTAAAGTGCATAGGATCAAGCTAGCTGCCGGGCTGTATTTAATCGCATTTCGCAGCACATTTTCGATAGCTCGTCCTAATAGTCTTTGGTCGGCGTCCAACCAGCATTGTTCTGGTGCATTTAGTTGAACCTGTTGTTGTTTGGCATCAGCTTCCAACTGATTGAGTTCGATAATGGCATTGAGTAATTCTGTTAAATCCAGTGGCTGTTTTTCCAGTGGATACTGACCTGCATCCAGTCTACTAAAGGTCAGTAACTCATCCAGCAATTGATCCAGCAGTTTTAATTCCATTTCAATACGTTGCAATTGGGGATTGTCACCCTGGCGTTGTTGCAATGCCAAAGCTAATTGGGATCGTGTCAGCGGAGATCGCAACTCATGCGATACATCTCGCAGTAATCGTTGCTGATTATGGATCAGGCTTTCTATTTGGGTAGCCATGGTATTAAAACCGCGGCCTAAATCACCGAGTTCATCTTTTCGGGCTGCCAGCGCTTTGACTCTGTTATCTAGTTCGCCTTGAGCGAATTTCATATGGCTGCTACTTAACTCGCGTAAAGGTCTGGTGATAGATAAAGCCAGAATTAAACTGGCGACTGCCGATACCGCCAGCAGTAAGGTCAGTAAAGAGCCTTCCGGCAGGGCATGGAGTTGCCACCAGGCTTGTTCAGGTCGTTGTTTTAACTGGAACAAGGCGATGTTTTTATTTGAGATGAGCGTTAGCAAAGGGCCGGCAACAAAAGTATTTTTATGTACCAGCAAGCGCGGTCTGTTTAGCTGTGACAGCTCGGTTAGCCAGTTAGGATCAAACTGGGCAGGCAAGGATTCTGGATTTAACAGCTGATTGTTATCCACATCGACCATCAGCCAACGGCCTTTGTACTTACGTTCCAAATCCCGTTGCAGGGTAGTTAAGTTGGCAAAAGGCTGAAAATGTTCTTTCAGATGCCTGAATTGCTCAGCCACAGGGTGAGGCAAGCGCCGGATTTCAGTTTGCTCAGGCCAGCCTCTGGCCAGCAAAATAGCGCCAGCGACAGCCACGGAGAGCACCAGCCAAAACCACAAAAAAATGCGGCCAGCCAGATAGTTCACCGGATTAAAACTTGCCCGATTCATCAATGCTCGCCTTTCAGTAATAAGTAACCCAGGCCTCTTAAGGTCTGGATTTTTTCGCCTTCATCGTACTGAGCAATTTTCTTACGGATGTTACTAATATGCATATCCAGACTGCGATCATAAAGTTGCAGTCTTTTACCCAGAGCCAGCTGACTTAGATCTTCCTTACTGACCACATCGCCGGCGTGGCGCATCAAAAGCTCGAGAATTTGGTATTCGGTTGCGGTCAATATCAGTGTATTGTCTTGCACAAAAATCTGCCTTTTGGCGCTATCCAACCGCAAGCTGTTGACCTGAACCGTGCTTAATTGAGGTTGTTGTTGCTGCTGTATCAGTTCGACCCGACGCACTATAGCTTTGATCCGCGCCACCAGCTCGCGTGGGCTAAAGGGTTTCGCCAGATAATCGTCGGCCCCTAGCTCTAACCCAACGACACGGTCTATTTCGTCCCCCCTGGCAGTCAGCATTAATACCGGGCAATAACTGTGTTGCCGCAGTTGTTTTAGCAGCGTCAGACCATCCATGCCTGGTAGCATAATATCCAGCAGAATCAGGTTAAAGGCGTTGGATTTAGCCAACTCCAAACCTTCGGGTCCCTGATGTACTGCCTTAAACTGATAACCATCCAGCTGCAGATATTCCGCCACCAACTGGGTCAGTGCCACGTCGTCATCAATCATTAATATGGAAGTCATGCGGGCTCCGGAAATTTTTCTGCCAGTGTAAAAGACTAAGTGACCTTGTTGCACTCCTTTACACAACCTTTACGTTGGCTTTGCGCTGCTTTGCATTCAATATCTTAAGCTATCACTGTCGCAATAAAGGCCAACTATGGCAAATGAGGAAAGACATTATGAAATATTCTACAGTGATTGCATTAGTATTCAGCGGTTTAATGGCTACCAACAGCATCAGCAGTTTTGCTGGTCCGGAACGAGGTCATGAAGGTCATGGACCGGCCATGGGGTTTCATCTGAAAGCCTTAAAAGGATTGGATTTATCCGAGGCGCAAAAAGAGCAGATTAAAGCTCTGATGGAACAGCATCGCGCTACCATGCCGAAACCTGATCAAGTGAAACCAGAAATGGAGCAACTAAAAGCTTTGGTGCAGGCGGAAAGTTTTGACGAAGCTGCAGTCAGAGCTTTATTGGAATCTAAACAAAAAGACAAACTGGATCAAGACGTTGCCCGTGCCAAATTGCAATTCGAGATCAATAAAGTGCTGACGACAGAGCAAAAAGCTAAGTTGGCAGAACGGCAGCAGAAATGGCAGGAAAAAGCCAAAGCCAGAGCTGAAGCCAAGTCCTGATATCAGCTGAAAAAAACGGCAGCCTTTGTTGAGACTGCCGTTTTGTTGTTTTTGCTGTGCGCTGTATCAGGCTTAGTTTAAAGCCTGAATTTTTGTACCATCTGAATCAACTGAGCTGCCATAGCAGATAAATCGCGGCTTGCCATGGTGGTTTGCTCAGCACCTGCTTCAGTTTGCAACGACAAATCGCGGATAGTGACCAGGCTGCGGTCAACTTCACGGGCAACATGAGCTTGTTGCTCCGATGCTGTGGCAATCAACAAGTTTCTATCGTTGATATGGCTGATCGAATGCACTATCTGCTCCAGCGCTTCGCCTGCTTTGTTGCTCAGTGCAAGAGTGACGTCAGCTCTTTGGCTACTGTTGTGCATAGCCTGCACGGCCTGAACTGTACCTTGTTGTATTTGCATGATCATTTGCTCAATTTCGCGGGTAGAATTCTGAGTTCGATAAGCTAGAGCTCGGACTTCATCGGCAACAACAGCAAAGCCCCGGCCTGCTTCACCAGCGCGGGCCGCTTCGATCGCCGCATTTAACGCCAGTAAATTTGTTTGCTCGGCTACGGCTCTAATCACATCCAGTACCTGGCCAATATCTTTAGCTTGAGTTGAGAGTTGCTGCACCAGTTGAGTTGATTGCTGCATTTCTTCTGTCATCAGCCGGGTTTCTTCTATGGTTTGTTGCATTTCACTGCGGCTTTGCAGTGCAAGTTTGTTTGACGCCATAGAGGCATCAGAGGTGGATACTGCGTTTTGCGCGACATCTTCTACCGCAACTGTCATTTCATTAACAGCTGTGGCTGCTTGTTGCAGTTCGGCGTTTTGCATAGCCAGGCTGGCAGAACTTTGCGCGGTCACTACATTTAACTCTTCCGCAGCGGAGGCCAGCTGCGTTGCTGTTCCGCTAATTTGACTGATGGTCAGCTTTTGGCTTTGTTGCAAATGTTCTAAACCAGCAAAAAGGCGACCCAGTTCATTGTTGGTCTTAACCTGTATCCTTCGGGTTAAGTCACCTGATGCCATCCATTCAAAATGTCGCACAGCCAGTTCAAGCGGTTGCAGTAAAACTTTTTGCATAAACCACCAGGCTCCGAATAACAAAGTCAGAGTCAGCAGCATAAAAAACACTGTGAGCCCAATGGACATTTGATAACGCGTACCTGCCATTTCCATGTAGCTACTATTTGCTTGTTCAGCGCCTTGCATAAAAGCCTGAATCTCTTCCTGAAAGACTGCGTTGGCGTCACGGGCTTTCAGGTTGGCTGTAATATAATGCTCAGTAGAACCTTTAGCTAAAGCCTGAATAGATTCATTTACAGCGGCGTCATAGGCCGTAAAAAGCTGCTGAAGTTTTTGTACTTGTGCTTTTTGTTTTCCCTCTAAACCTGCATCAACAAATTGTTTAAAACGTGGATGTGCTTCTGACAAAAACTTCTTTGAGCGGCTGGCGCTGACTTCAGCTTTGTCTTGCTCACCGGCTTGCAATTCGACAAAACCTGCGGCTAAGGCTATCCGGCTACGCATCATCATGCCGTAAGTGTCACTTAATGGATTTACCTGCAGTACCGCCATGCGATAGAGATCCTGCATCCCCTGGTCGTTGCTCCGTGCACTTGACCAGCTATAAAGGCTCAGGCTGGACAACGCAAAACTGAAGATGGCAAGTATCAGCAAAATTCCTGTTTTGACTGAGATATTTTTTAACATTTATGATCCTTGTGCAGTTGCTGTCTGAGTAGATAAGAGTGGTTGGATGCTTGTAGCGACCAAACTGAGCGGCTTCTTAAGTTTGTGACAGATTTAAGTCATCTGAGGGCGACCTGATCGCCACACAGAAATCAATAGCAAGACGTCCTGAGCTTTTAACTTTGCTAAAGTCGGGGATACTGCTAACTTAGCCATCTTGATTTTAGGGGGGGATATTATGAAAAAAAGCTTGTCTTATCTGAACTGGAGTCCGAAGCGCTTAAAGTGGAGTAGCTTGTTTAGTTTTTTACTTACCGCAGCAGCTATTGCTGTGTTTGTATGGATCCCAAAATACAGTGTGCAAAGCGATGGCTCTGATTTATTGCAGGTACCAGCTGTTCTGAGTGGTATGCAATGTGACCCGGGAGCGGATCGCAAAGGTATTATTTATCTGCGTAGCAGCTTGTCGACTGAGTGGTTGCCGCTGCAGGACAGGCAGGACTGCGATAACACTCAGCAGTTATACGGTTTTTTAAACAAGGAAAATCAGCTGATATTTTTTATTGAAAACAAAGTCGGTGATTTTTTAATCCACGGTGTGCGGACATCCGCTACCAATAAAAAACTGCTATGGCCTGAAGATAACATCATAGTGATGAACAAATGGAACAGCTTGCCGCTGGTGCTGGCCTTTGTATTTTTTGTCTGTGCCGTGATGTTTTGGCGTGCTTACGCTCAGCGCACTGAATTTTAAACCGCGGCTGGCTGTAATTCCGCGGTCAGCCACTTTACAAAAAGCTCCACGGCAGTGCTTTGCATACTATCTGCTTTATAGTGCACCTGATACTGACCCCAGGGCAGCTGATAGCTGAATTGACGTAACGCAATCAGCTGACCGCTGACTAGGGCAGGTCCCGCGATAAAATCATTCGACAAGGCAAAACCGAAGCCGCCACTCACGGCTTTGGTCGCCAATAAAGCCAGATTGACATAACGGAGCTGCAAGGCTGCCGGGCTACGCAGCTGCTGATGCTGGCACCATAACTGCCAGTCTTCCCCTGTTTCTGAGCTATAAAGTGGATACTGCAATAATTCGGCTGCGGTATGGTGAACTAATAACTGAAACTGAGCTGGCGCACAGACGGGATACCAATACTCTGTGCGCAGCTGACGGCTGACAAAACCAGCAGGAGCGGGCCAGGTGCCCAGTATAATGTCATAGTGTTCCGGATCAGCGTTGTTGGCCATAGAGGCCATGTCCAGCAGAGTATCCAGTTCAGGTTGTTGCCGCTTAAACTGCTCCAGTCTCGGTGCCAGCCATTCCACGGCAATAGAAGTTTGTGCCAAAATTTTAAGCTGAACCGGCGGTTGATTCAGCAAATGTTGGGTAACTGAATTTAACCGGACAAAACAGTCCCTTACCACCGAATACAGCATATCCCCCGATTGAGTCAGCTCCACACTTTTGTTTTGTCTGAGCAACAATGGCTGACCAATAAAATCCTCCAGTAGTTTTACCTGATGACTGACAGCACTTTGAGTAACAAAAAGCTGTTCTGCCGCTTTGCTAAAACTCTTCAGTCGGGCTGTGGCTTCAAAGGCTTGTAAAGCTTTGAGTGGTGGTAGCATGGATGAATCCAATTCATGATTTGTTGAATTAATATCATTTTAATTCATGCAGTCAGAGTTGCATACTCTGGACTATCAACTGAAAAACGGGGTGAGTGATGAGTCAGATAGGTGGTAAAACCAAACAACAAGCGCTGGATAGCTTAAAGCCCATGACTGCTGGTGTAGAAGCTATCAGTGCAGCTGAATATCAGGCTCGGATAGACAAAGCGCAGCAACTGATGCGACAGCAAGGGATTGATGCTTTGTATCTCAATGCAGGCACTAACTTAAGCTATTTTACAGGCACAGTCTGGTATGCCAGTGAGCGGTTAGTTGGCGCTTTGCTGCCAGCGGAAGGGCAACTGGTTTATATCAGCCCGGTGTTTGAGATCCCCACTCTGACAGGCTTTCAGGTGATACAAGCTGAAGTATTAGGATGGCATGAACATGAAAATCCTTACGAGTTGCTGCTTGGCGCGCTAAAACGGCGCTGTGCTAAAGCAGAACCAGTATTGGCACTGGATGACAGCAGCGCCTTTTTTATCTTTGAAGGTTTACGTCAGGCCAATCCTCTGCAACAGGTGGTGAGCGGCAAAGTGATTACTCAGGGCTGTCGAGCACTGAAATCAGCAGCTGAGATTGCCATTATGCAACGCGCTATGGATATGACATTAGCAGTGCACAAGGCCGTTGCCAGTATCCTGTATCAAGGTATCAGCACAGCTGAAGTCGAAGCTTTTATCGATGAAGCCCATCGTAAAGTGGGCGCCAGCGGCTCCTACTTTTGTATCGTGTTATTTGGTCCCGATTCTGCGTATCCCCATGGCGTGAAAAATCCTAAACATCTAGAATCCGGTGATATGGTATTGATTGATACTGGTTGTCGTTTACTGGGGTATGTGTCTGATATTACCCGCAGTTATGTATTCGGGCTGCCAACAGAGCGCCAACGCCAGATTTGGTCGATCGAAAAAGCAGCTCAGGCAGCGGCTTTCGCGGCGGCACAACCAGGGGTTGCTTGTGGTTTGGTCGATGCTGCTGCCCGGGAGGTGTTGGAATCTTATGGTTTAGGGCCAGATTACGCCTTGCCTGGTCTGCCACACAGAACAGGTCATGGCATAGGTATGGATATTCACGAAGGTCCTTATCTGGTGCGTAACGAACAAACGCCTCTAGCTACCGGCATGTGTTTCAGCAATGAACCCATGATTTGTGTACCAGGGGAGTTTGGTGTCCGGCTTGAGGATCACTTTTATATGACAGCATCGGGTCCGCGTTGGTTTACGCAACCCGCTATTGCTATTGATCAGCCTTTTGTTAGTTAGTATTGCCTGCCTCTGATGTCAGCCCTTGTCAGGGCTGGCATGTTCCTTATTTATACCCGGTAACCTTTATCAACTTAACCATTACAAATGGTCACAAGTTTTGTTTTTGTTGCTTTTAGACTGACGGCAACAAAAGGAGAACTGCAATGAAGCGTGTGGCTGTGATACTGAGTGTGGCTGTGGCTGTCGCCGGGTTAACTGGTTGTAATGTAGATCTTAATCCCGAAGACGGGCGTGCCTTTAATTATGATTTTAATGCAGGAGCTCAAGGCTGGACCGTAGGGTTTTCAGACTATCCTGTTGATAATGCTGAGATCTTTGAACTGGAATCCGGTATTAAAAAGTTACCTCAGAATCCACAAAAATCAGGCTACTTCATCTCAGGCATGAATCGAAGTGATGACCTGTTTATGTTCCTTAAACGGCAATTCTCAGGTTTAGAACCGTCCACTAAATATTATGCTCGCGTACGCCTGAGTTTCCTGTCTGACGCTGGGGTAGGGTGTATGGGAATAGGTGGATCTCCGGGTGAAAGTGTTTATCTGAAATTTGGTTATGGTGACAAAGAACCAAAACAGGAAGGGTACTACCTGAATCTGGATAAAGGTAATCAGGCACAATCTGGTGCAAATGCAAAAGTGATAGGTGATATAGCTACAGCAGGTGCTGATTGCGACGGCGGTAAATTTGCTGAGAAGACAGTGCAGACCACTACCGCAGACCGTATTCCTGTCTATAGCAACGCTCAGGGGCAAGCCTGGTTGTTTGTTGGCACTGACTCTGGGCACGAAGGTTTAACTGCCTTGTATTACACCAGTATTGAAATAGCGTTGGAACCCTTCTGATTTCCTGCCGGCCAGAGGGCTCCGCGAGACTCTGGCTGGATTTTTCTCCAATTGAGCGGGGCAGTAGTTAAATCTGCCCTGCTCATTCGAACCTGTTACTCCATGTTTAATTCTTTTAGTTTACGGGTCAGGGTGTTGCGACCCCAACCCAGACGCTTGGCTGCATCCTGTTTATGGCCATGGGTATAATGCAGCGCTTGCTGAAGTACAATTTTTTCAAACTCCGGTCCTGCTTCTGCCAGTATATTTTCTTCGCCTGCGTTAAGCTTTTGGCTGACCCAGGCCGCTAACGCCTCTTGCCAGCTCTGCTGCCCACCAGCAGCAGAGCTGACTACTACTTTCGGTGCGGCGGTCAATTCCGGCGGTAAGTCGGACAGCAACACCTGTTTGCCACTGGCCATCACAGTCAGCCAGCGGCAGCTGTTTTCCAGTTGACGCACATTGCCTGGCCAGTCGAGCTGGGCTAAAAATTTTTCTGTTTCAGGCGCCAGGTTTTTTGCTTCCACATTCAGCTCGCGGGCCGCTTGCTGCAGGAAATGTTGCGCCAGTTTGGGAATATCCTGCTTACGGTCTTTAAGCGCCGGAATTTGAATTCGGATCACGTTCAGGCGGTGGAACAAATCCTCACGGAATTTACCCTCCGCGACCAGGATCTCGAGATTCTGGTGCGTCGCCGCAATTATCCGCACATCGACACTGATGCCCTGATGACCACCAACCCGATAAAACTGACCATCTGCCAACACCCTCAATAAACGAGTTTGCACATCCAGTGGCATATCCCCAATCTCATCGAGGAATAAAGTGCCGCCATCGGCCTGCTCAAAACGGCCTTTACGCAAATTGGCTGCGCCGGTAAAGGCACCTTTTTCATGGCCGAACAGTTCTGATTCAATCAAATCTTTTGGAATAGCTGCCATATTCAATGCGATAAAAGGTTGTTCGGAGCGTGGGCTGTGTTTATGCAGCGCGTGAGCCACTAACTCTTTACCCGTACCTGACTGACCATTGATCAGCACGCTGATACTGGACCGTGATAAACGACCAATAGCACGAAATACTTCCTGCATGGCTGGAGCTTCGCCAATAATTTCCGGCACTTCAGTTTGCGCAACTGCCTGCTGTTTCGGCTGTTTGGCCTGACTATGGGCTAAGGCACGTTGGATCAGCGACACGGCTTCATTGACGTCAAAAGGTTTGGGCAAATATTCAAAGGCGCCTTTTTTAAAGGCATTCACCGCGCTGTCCAGATCGGAGTGTGCTGTCATTATGATCACAGGTAATTCTGGTGATAATTCCTGCAATTTGGTCAATAATGCCATTCCATCAGTGCCCGGCATCCGGATATCGGACACTACTACAGTAGGTTGTTCGTATTGCAAACGTTGCAACATTAAATCAGCCGAAGCATAACTTTCGCAGGCAATGTCAGCTCGCGCTAACGCCTTTTCCAACACCCAACGGATCGAATTGTCATCATCAATAATCCAGACTACTTGCTGCATTGATCTTCTCCAGAGTTATTGAGCGGTAAATACAAAGTAAAAGCGGTTTGCCCTGGCCAACTTTCGCAATCAATCCAACCACCATGCTGGTGGATTAAAGTTTGAGCTATCGACAAACCTAAACCTGTACCGCCAGGTTTGCCTGTGACCATAGGAAAAAATAAGGTGTCTTTAATTTCCGGTGGAATGCCCGGACCATTATCTATT
>NZ_JAIWOI010000207.1 GCF_020217005.1 Rheinheimera sp.
ACTTTGACGGCCGCGACTAAACGGTGACGGCGGCCATGAATAGTATGTTGGTTTAAAATCCGGGTTTGTAAGGTGATTTGGCCACCTTCAGTCAGGACTTGCTGAGCATTACCTACTATGTTCAGTAAAGCCTGTTCTATTAGTTCAGGATCAAATGAAAAGTCTGGGATGCTTGGATCATAGTCACGGCTAAACTGCACATGAGTAGGGTTGTCCATTTGTGCCAGTTGACTGACTCTTTCCAGCACCTGATGCACATTGGAAGACTTTTTATTGGGTGCTTTATAGGGGCCAAGTAAGCGGTCAACTAAGTTACGTAATCTGTCTGCCTGGGCAATAATCAGCTGTGTATATTCTTTTTGATCATCATTTAACGACTCTTCCAACAGCTGGGCTGCGCCTCGCAATCCACCTAGTGGATTTTTAATTTCATGGGCTAATCCCCGGATCAGCTCCCGTGCGGCTAAATGCTGATGCTGCTGTAAACTTTCCAGACTGATTTTTCGCTGCTGATCGACCTGGCGTAGTTCCAGCATCAAAGCTAAATGCGGCTGTTCTATCAGATTGACTGTGACATCCAGCAAAATATGGCGTCCATCCAGTAATACGGCCTGAACATCACTAATTCCAAAGCCTTGCCGGTTTTGTAAGGCAGTTAAAAAGAAACTGGAGGTTAAATCTGTGTATTGAAATAAGGTGAAAAAATATTGCTGCGCCAGACGTTTTTCGCCCACACCAAACATGGCCGAGCTGGCGGTATTAAAATACTGCACTTGCAACTGGCTATCGAGCACCAAAATTGCGGTACTGAGCTGGTCGGTAAAGTCGGTGGTGGAAAAATCCATCGTCTTTTGTTGTTGGGTCACTGCGTTCACCTATTGCACCAAAATGGTGCTTTGATTTCACAGTGTACTGTAAAATCAGACGTGTTACCGTCAAAACGCACTATTTTGGTGAAGCTATTGTAGTTTTACGTAAATAAAAGGTTGTGACAGGACTTTCTGCAATTAGCTTGCCGTTTTGATCAATGGCCTGCAGCTGCAATTGATGTGCCCCACGTTCTACACCAAGCAGGCGAAAATTGCTGCTTTGCTGCAAAGGGCTTTGTTGAGAGGTATCCAGAACTAAGCGTAGTTTGTGGTGGTCCGCCAAAGCCGGGCTGACATCACTTTGTACTACCACTTCCCCCTGATTGGAGATCACCGTCGCCTCCATAGCGGGAGTTAATATAGTGAGTTGGTAAGGCGCTGTTGCTTGTTCAGTTAACGAAGCTAAAGGGTCGATTTGAGTGGCTTGTTGAGGTTGTTGGCTTTGCAGAGAAACTTTCAGTTCTAACTTTTTAGAACCTGCAACAGGTTGGTCTGTATACAGAGGCACACCATTTTTATCCACGCTGACATAAACCTGTTGAGTCAAAGCACTGGCGTAGAATACCGTAGTGCAAAGTGCAGTAGTGCAGAGTAAAGCAAAAAACAGACTTAGCTTCTTCATAGTGACCCTGACTGTGGCTGCTGCTGTATCCACTCTAATCTGTCCTGCACCGGATCTCAAATTTCAGCCAAAGAAAAACCCGCGGCAAGCGCGGGTTTTTGATAGCGAACAGCGATTTACACGCTGTAGTACAGTTCATATTCCAGTGGGTGCACTGCGATAGAAACACGTTTAGCTTCTGCACGTTTCAGTTCGATGTACGCATCGATCATCGCGTCAGACATTACGCCGCCTTTCGTGAAGATAGCGCGGTTGGCATCTAAAGCGTCCAGAGCTTCGTCCAAAGAACCACAGACCTGAGGGATCAGTGCTTCTTCTTCTGGTGGCAGGTCATACAAGTCTTTATCCATGGCATCGCCTGGGTGGATCTTGTTTTGGATACCATCTAAACCAGCCATTAACTGAGCTACGAAAGCCAGGTATGGGTTCGCTGCCGGATCCGGGAAACGCACTTCGATACGACGTGCTTTAGCACTTGGTACCAGAGGGATACGAATAGAAGCTGAACGGTTACGGGCTGAATAAGCCAGCATTACCGGAGCTTCGAAGTGTGGTACTAAACGCTTGTACGAGTTGGTAGAAGGGTTAGTGAAGGCATTGATTGCTTTCGCATGCTTGATGATACCGCCGATGTAGTACAGAGCAGTTTCAGACAAACCAGCATATTTATCACCAGCAAACAGGTTTACACCATCTTTTGCTAATGACTGGTGACAGTGCATACCTGAACCGTTATCACCCACCAGAGGTTTTGGCATAAAGGTTACAGTTTTGCCGTACAGGTTCGCGACGTTGTGAACCACGTATTTCAGAACCTGAATTTCGTCAGCTTTCTTAGTTAAAGTATTGAAACGAGTTGCGATTTCGTTCTGGCCAGCAGTAGCTACTTCATGGTGGTGAGCTTCAACAACCTGACCCATTTCTTCCAGTACTACACACATAGCGCTACGGATATCGTGGTGTTGATCTACTGGTGGTACCGGGAAGTAACCGCCTTTGATACCAGGACGGTGAGCTTTGTTACCGCCTTCGTATACTTTGTCTGAGTTCCATGCAGCTTCAGCTGAGTCGATAGCAAAGAAAGCTGTAGACATAGTGTTTTTGAAACGCACGTCATCAAACATGAACCATTCTGGCTCAGGTCCAAACAATACGGTGTCAGCAATACCGGTTGACTTCAGGTACTCTTCAGCGCGTTTAGCGATAGAGCGTGGGCAACGCTCATAGCCCTGCATAGTGCTTGGCTCGATCACGTCACACGTAATGTTGACAGTGGTTTCTTCTGAGAATGGGTCCAGTAACATGGTGCTTGCCTGAGGCATCAGGATCATGTCTGAGTCATTGATGCCTTTCCAGCCGGCGATGGAAGAACCGTCAAACATTTTGCCATCTTCGAAGAAGTCTTCATTGATTTGGCTGGACGGGATAGTCACGTGTTGTTCTTTACCTTTGGTATCCGTAAAGCGTAAATCAACGAATCTTACGTCGTTCTCTTTGATGAAACTCAGTACTGTAGATGCAGACATGCATTCCTCCGGTTTGTGCTGTTGACGGGCGTAAAAAAACGCCTGTTTTTATAATGCTGGCTCAGGCCAAAGCTTTGTGCTTTTTAATGCCATTCTTATGCCAAAGATTTATCGTGTTGATCTGTAATGACTTTTTGTGGAATTGCATCCTAATGATGCAGGCTTTTGCATTAAGTTGGTGCAATGTTGCCTCATTGTGATGCAAAAGCCCCATGCTGGTGCCTTTTCAAATAAACACCATTTAAAATAGCAAGTTTCATCGCTCTGTCACTGAATAGCCCTGAAATACACAGGTTGCTCATCCGGATGTAAAAATAAGCCGCTGCAGAGCACAGTTAATTTTTCTTTCTGTGTAAAAACAGAGTAGAATACGCGCCCTTGAATTCGAACAACTTTTAGTCAATGCCTAGTAGTCAGGATTATGGTCAGCTAGTGCCACAGAGGAAATACAAATGAGCGGAACCGCTTCAGCAATAGAAAAACTGCGTAATATCGCCATTATCGCGCACGTTGACCATGGTAAAACTACTCTGGTTGATAAGTTACTGCAACAATCAGGTACTTTTGATTCACGTGCTAAGTTGCAGGAACGTGTGATGGATTCCAATGCTCAGGAATCCGAGCGCGGTATCACCATATTGGCAAAAAACACTTCGGTACGCTGGAACGGTTATCATATCAACATTCTGGATACACCGGGTCACGCTGACTTTGGCGGTGAAGTTGAACGTGTATTGTCTATGGCTGACTCTGTGTTGTTATTAGTTGACGCTGTTGAAGGCCCAATGCCACAAACGCGTTTCGTAACTCAAAAAGCCTTTGCCCACGGTTTAAAGCCTATTGTTGTTGTGAATAAAATCGACCGTCCTGGAGCTCGTCCAGATTGGGTTATCGATCAGGTATTTGACCTGTTTGACAACTTAGGTGCGACGGATGAACAGTTGGATTTCCCTGTAGTTTATGCATCAGCAATCAACGGTTGGGCCACACTGGATTACAACGAGCCAAAAACTGATATTAACGATTTATTCGCGGCCATTGTTGAGCACGTAGCTCCTCCAGCCGTTGAATTGGATGGTGATACTCAGTTACAGGTGTCTCAGCTGGATTACTCCAGTTACTTAGGCATCATAGGTATCGGCCGTATCAAGCGTGGTACTTTGAAGCCAAACCAGCAGGTTACTATTTTAGGTGCTGATGGCTCGAAACGTAACGCTAAAGTAGGTCAGGTATTCGGCTACTTAGGTCTGGAGCGTATTGAAGCGACTGAAGCCAACGCGGGTGACATTGTTGCCTTCACTGGTTTAGGTGAACTGAAAATCTCCGATACCATTTGTGCTCCGACCAATCTGGAAGCATTACCAGCTCTGCAAGTTGATGAGCCGACAGTCACCATGACCTTCCAGGTTAATACCTCTCCGTTTGCGGGTAAAGAAGGTAAGTTTGTAACTTCACGTCAGATTTTAGAGCGTTTAAATGCGGAACTGAAACACAACGTAGCCTTACGTGTTGAAGAAACAGAAGACGGTGATAAATTCAAAGTGTCTGGCCGTGGTGAACTGCACTTAGGCGTTCTGATCGAAAACATGCGCCGCGAAGGTTTTGAACTGGCCGTGTCTCGTCCTGAAGTGATCATGAAAGTGATAGACGGCGAGAAAATGGAACCTATGGAAAACGTCACTATCGACGTGGAAGAACAGCACCAGGGTTCTATCATGGAGAAAATGGGCGAGCGTAAAGCAGAAATGACCAATATGCAGCCAGATGGTAAAGGTCGTATCCGTATGGATTTCCAAATGCCAAGCCGTGGTTTGATTGGTTTCCGTACAGAGTTTATGACCATCACTTCTGGTACTGGTCTGATGTACAACAGCTTCGATCACTATGGCCCATACAAAGGCGGCACTATAGGCCAACGTATGAACGGTGTATTGATTTCAAATGCGATGGGTAAAGCCGCAGGTTATGCGATTTTCTCTCTGCAGGAACGTGGTCGTATGTTTATCGGTCATGCGGAAGAAGTGTACGAAGGTCAGGTGATCGGTATTCACAGCCGTAGCAATGACTTAACTGTAAACTGCTTAAAAGGCAAACAGTTAACTAACGTTCGTGCTTCTGGTACTGATGAAGCCATCAACCTGGTTCCACCAATCCGTTACACTCTGGAACAAGCTCTGGAATTTATCGATGATGACGAGCTGGTTGAAGTAACACCACTGTCAATTCGTATCCGTAAGCGTCACTTGACTGAAAACGATCGTAAACGTGCAGGTCGTGCCGGAGCGTAGAGTCGTTTTAGTGTAAAAAGCCGCCGAAAGGCGGCTTTTTTGTTTTCGATAATTCAATAACGCTCTGGCTTGCCAACACCGGAAACCCATCAAGTCTGATCGTCAGGCTATGTCAGTAAGGCGTTACATCTGAATACTTATTGGCACAATTAATCACTTCAGTTTCTTCAGCAGACTAGGCTATAGTGAAGTCAATAGCTTAGGTACTTATTCATCACGAATTCAGTGCTGATGTTTTATCCTGTTAGACATCGCGATTTAAGAAGATAAGTGGGGTGTGTAATGCGTATGATCAATTTGAGTGTGCTGATGCTCTCCGCGTTGGTGGCGACAACTGTTGCCGCAGGCGAAGTAAAGGTTGAATACAAAGACTACAAGAAGTTTACTGATATGAAGCCCGCCAATGAGCCCAGGGGCAGTTATGAAAAACGCACTATGGCCAGCTTCGATAAGATTTTTGCCGATTTGGCAAAGCAATTACCTGAAGGCTACAACTGGCAGGTAGTGGTTACTGACATAGATTTGGCTGGTGACGTGAATTACATGTTTACTCAGACCGGGCAGCAAATCCGTGTGATCAAGGATATATTTATCCCGCGTATAAATTTCAGCTATAAGCTGTTTGACCAAAATAAAGTGCTGGTTACTGAAAACAATGAGTTGAAGTTAAAAGACATGGGTTTTATGACCCGGATCAGTAATGTCAGAGCTGATCAACCATATGAGCATGAGAGGGTGATGCTGGAACGTTGGTTTAAAGATACTATCCAGCCTGTTGTTGCTAAGCATCAGTCAGCTTCTGCTAAAGCAGGTTAGCTATCTCACGATAAATCGCTACAGCCTCCTCCCGGCTTAATTGTCCACTGGAGGCTGCTTTTCCAATGGTGCTGGTAACCCGCACTGAATCCTGACGTGTTTCTTCTTTGGGCTGTTGTGGCTCTGGCAGACTGGATAATTGCTGCTGTTGTTTACTTTGCTGCACGCTGGCTTGCAGTTCCTGCGCCAGAGGTGCTCCAGGATTTGGACGAGCAGTGTTGCCTGACAACGCAGATTGTCTGGCTTGCAGTTTTATACTGTCTAATGAAGTCGTTAAGCTGGCCATGTCGTACTCCTTCTTCTGAGTTAGAGTAGTGCAATGGCCTTTTTTTGTTAGAATATTTTTTTCTAACCAGCTAGAAAAAAAAACTATTTGGTCATGAGCTGGCGAAACTCAGCTAGTGTTTTGTGCAACAACTGAATTTGTTTCACAACACGCTGCAAAGTTGCAGTGTTAAACTGTTGAGTCTGACGCATGGCCGCTACTTGTTCTGCAGCTTCACTTAAATAAGGCATAAATCTGTTACTTGTGACCTGAAAGCTCTTGTCGTTGACAAAAATAGTCTGGTACTTGCCATGGCCTTGCTGTTGAATATCGTCCAGAATCGCGTCTGCATCCAGAGCTTTACGGTACAGATCCTTTAAGTTCTGATCCAGCTGTTCCAGTAATTGATCCATTCTTTTGTCTCCAAAAAATTTGTCGCATTATGCCACAACCTGCTCTGGAAGCCGATTCTGTCGCCTGGATTTTCTCTATGTTGTATAAAAGAGTTAGCGACTTGGTTTGTTTTTTTAGTGATTTGTTATATTATATCACTCCTTCAAAACCGGAGTGTCAAGTTGTGCTGAGTCAGGTTCGTAATACATTAGATAAAGTAGGTATAGCCATCACATCTTTGTGTGCTATCCACTGCATTATGCTACCTGTGTTATTGCCTGTATTGCCATTGTTAGGATTAAGCGCCTGGCATAACCATGCTTTTGAACGGATCATCTTATTGATCACTATGGTACTGGGTTTTATTACTTTGTTCGCGGGCTTCCACCGTTACCATAAAAAGATTTATCCTTTTTATTCGCTGTTTTTAGGTGGTTTTATCTACTGGCAGAAAGACATTTTTGGCCATGACTATGAGCACTACATTCTGATCATAGGTGCGTCTTTTGTCGTGCTGGCTCATGTGCTAAATATACGTTTGTGTAATCAGTGCCATAGCTGCGATAGCCATAAAGACTGATCTTCTGTTGGATTGCTACCAGCTTCTGGCTTCCAGCGGATAGTTGCAAAAAATCCCATCTACACCCAACAGCTGTAGTTTTTTTGCTGTTGTTGCATCGTTCACCGTATAAACCAGCACTTTTAAACCGCGTTGATGCGCATCCTGAACCAGCTCCTGGTTGATAAAACCTCTGTCGCAGTGCACTGACCAGGCTCCAAGTTCTGACGCAAAAGCTGCATAGTCCAAGTGTAACGAGGCCGTTAAAGCGCCTATTTTTAAATCAGGTCTTTGTTTTTTAATCTGTTTCAGCAGATGGTGATTAAAGGAGGAGATCAGCAGTTTATCTGGCTCTGTGCCCAATTCAGTTTCAGCTTTTTTAAGTAGCTTGAATAAAGGCTCTGCCGTATCCGCACCTTTGAGTTCGATATTCAGCAAAGTTTGATTGTTCACCAGTTGCAGCGCTTGCCATAAAGTCGGCACTTGCTGGCCTGCGCCTGCATCCAGTTGTTGCAGTTGTTGCAGAGTAAAATCCTGCAACAAACCTTTGCCATTGGTGGTACGACTGACATTTTCATCATGGATGACGACCAACTCGTTTTCAACACAAAATACATCAATTTCAATACCATCAGCTTTAGCCAGTAGGGCCTGCTGTATCGCCAATAAGGTATTTTCCGGATAGGAGCCGCTGGCACCACGATGGGCAATAATCTGCATTGGTGTTCTCCGTTGCCTGATTCAAGAATTCAGAGCAATAAAAAAGCAGAGCTTAGCTCTGCTTTTTTATTTGATTAAGCCTTGTTGACTATCCCGGCAAAAGGCTCGCCCATACGGGTCACAGCCGTTGGATATTGCTTGTCAGTAAATTCAATCTGACCGGCCTGGAACGCCAGGATCACTGTGGACCCTAGTTTAAAGCGACCCATCTCGGCACCTTTTTCCAAAGTCACAGCTTGTGGCCCTGAGGTTGGATAAGTCCAGCGGAATACATCTTTACCTGTAGGCGGCGTTACAGTTCCAGCCCAGACAGTTTCAATGCTGGCCACTATAGTCGCACCTACCAATACCAGCGCCATAGGACCTAGTTCAGTGTCGAAAATGGTGACTACACGCTCGTTACGGGCGAATAAGTCAGGCACGTTTTCGGCCGTTAACGGGTTTACTGAAAACAGGTCGCCTGGCACGTAAATCATTTCACGTAAGGTGCCTGTGATAGGCATATGAATACGGTGATAATCTTTAGGCGCCAGATAAATGGTCGCGAACTTACCGCCAGCGTAGGGTGCGGCTGTGGCTGCGTCACCACCTAATAAAGCCTGCAAAGAGTAGTTGTGGTTCTTCGCCTGGATCAGCTGACCATCCACTATATCGCCCAGCTGGCTAATAGCGCCGTCTACCGGCTGGCAGACCACATCAGCATCCGTAGTGATAGGGCGTAGGCCGTCTTTTAAAGGCCGGGTGAAGAACTCATTAAAGCTGGCATAGTCTGAGGCTTTTTCAAACTTCGCCTCAGCCATATTAATTTTATAGGCTTTAATAAAAAGGTTAATCAGCGCATGACTGACAAAACCTAAACGTGCTGCCGCCAGATAACCAACAAGACGGGATAATAAATGCTTAGGCAGAACATACTGCAATGCGATTTTGACTTGATCCATAGTGGATTTAAACCTCAGGGTTGAAAATAATTCGGCTTATCCTGCGCCATACTAAGCAGGATTTTATGGTAATTGGCAAAACGTTCCGGGTGGATTTCTCCAATGCTGACCGCATGTTGTAAAGCGCAGCCCGGATCGTTTAAATGTTTACAGTCACGGAATTTACAGCGGCCCAGCCAGTCTTTAAACTCAGGGTAACCTAAAGCGATTTGCTCTGGTTCCAGATGCCACAAGGCAAATTCGCGGATACCTGGTGAGTCTATTAAATCGCCGCCGTCTGGTAAGTGATATAAGCGGGCTGTGGTGGTGGTGTGCTGGCCTAAACCTGAGTTTTCTGATACTTCACGGGTTTCGGCGGAAATATCAGGCAACAGATTATTGACCAAAGATGACTTACCTACACCGGACTGACCAACAAAAATACTGACGCCTTGCTTCAGGTATGAATCCAACTGAGCTGTACCTTCACCTGTTTTAGCGCTTAACAATAAAAATTCGTAACCAATCTTTTGGTAGATGGCGAGTTGCTGGTCGACTTCAGCTCGTTGCTCATCCGTCAACAAGTCTATTTTATTCAGCAATAACAATGGCTTGATATGCATTGCTTCAGCCGCAATCAAATAGCGGTCGACAATGTTCAGCGAGAATGCAGGTAATACGGCTGAGACAATAATCATCAAATCTATATTGGCAGCTACAGGTTTTAAACCATCATAAAAATCAGGGCGCAATAATACGGATTCGCGCTCAGCTACAGCTTCCACAACACCCTCTGGGCCACCGCCAGGTACTTTAGTACGGCAGAAAACCACTTTGTCACCTGTGACTAAGGAGCTGATAGTGCGACGGATATTGCAGCGAAAAATCTGGCCTGCGCTATCTTCAATATCGGCATGTTGACCAAAACGACTGATCACTAAGCCATGTTCGGCTTCGGCCAATAAGTCAGAATCCAGCTCTGGTTTAGAGGTTTTATTCTGAGCCCTGGCTAAACGACGATC